>JAZSCI010000071.1:0-4342 GCA_045602865.1 Acutalibacteraceae bacterium | reverse complement strand
TCACGGATATCTGCCTGAATAGCAGGATTAAGAATTTGAGCAAAGGAGCCCATAAATGCATTAAGATAAAGACAACCCATAATAAGCCAGATTGTAAGGTTGTGAATCTCATTTGTGAAGGGTAATAACATTAAAATAAATGCAATATTAAAGAGGTTTGTTACAATAAGAACTGCCTTTTTACCCCATTTTCTGATACAGAAGGGAGCTAAAAGCATTCCCCACAGAGATGCATTACCGTAAAGTGTAATCAAAAGACCGTAAGCCTTACCGTTACAAGCGCCGCCGTAGTTGTAGAACCAGAACATAATATTTGCATAAGCAGACTCAAGGAAGCCGATCCAGCCCGCAAGAGAAATAATCCAAAAATATTTGTTCTTTGCAACCGCCTTGAGAGCATCAATAAACTTAATCTGTACAACGTGAGTTCTTGCCTGAACGATTTTTTCCTCGGTATGCTTATAAACAACCATACAAAGAAGAAGTCCGCCAACGGTAAGAATGGGATAAAGTAATCTGTACACACGGATATCCGTTGTATTTGAATGGAAAATACTTGATGCAACAATAGGTGTGAAGAGGTTTACAACTGTGGGAGCGAAGGAATAAACAACGCTCTTTATGGATGCAACATCTGTTCTTTCCTGAGAGTTGGGTGAAAGAACGTGAATAAGATTTTCGTATGCATCATAGAAGAAGTAGTAGAAGAAGTGCAGGAACAGGTTCAGCACCATTATAATTGCACATTTTACAACATAGGCTTTCGTTTCTTCAAATTCTGTGCCCGCAAACAAAACGCCATCGCCTAACCAATCGGAAAGCTTGGCATAGGGGAACCAGACAAGAATGTTACATATAATTGCTGCCGGAATCGCCATTGTAACTATGTAAGGTCTGTATTTACCTGCCTTGTTTCGGGTATTGTCAATGATGTTTGCACGTATTCCGGTAAGGGGAATATTTGCAACAACTGCAATAATGTACATAATGTACATATCCATGGGATCAACACCCAATGTACTTGTAAGAAGCGTACTGTTGGTTGCAAGCAGACATGCAGAGCCCATTGTGATAATCATATAAGCTCCGATACCGCCGCCCGAGTATGCCGCGATTTCCTTGAAGGTCATATATCGACCGTTCATCGGCTTTTTCCAATGGGTTTTAACCTTGGTAATGCCATCTGTGATTTTTCCTTTTAAATTCATTACTGCACTCCCTCATGAGAATTTTTTGCCGGGCGGGGAAGGGGAAAGCTCTCCCACACCCATACTTTAATATTGTATCACACTCGGAACAATTCTTCAATGAATAATATAAATAATATAATTAAAAATTGTTGGCAAAAATATACAAAAAAAGAGCAAAGCGCCTTCGGCGAGGTAGTAGGTAGTTCCATTCAGCAAATGTTCCACGTGGAACATTTCCCTTGTGCCTGTCATAAAATTCTCAGAATTGATGATATTCAATCTCTTTTAAATTACTTTAATACATTCTCCAAAATGATTACAAAAAAGCTTTGCTTAAATTCATATACGAAGGTCTGGATTTTAAAAATAAAAATACTGATATGAAATAATATTATCTGCCATAAATAACCTTGTTCCACGTGGAACAATTACAGAATAAAACTGCGGTTGTTTTTTAAGGGAAAATTTTGAAAAATTCCACTTCTTCACTATTACTTCTTCCCTCTTACTTCGCCGAAGGCGCCCTGCCCGTTCCCTACGGTGGTTCTACCAAACTGAATAGTTAATTGCTATTTGCTAACCGCTAACTGCTGGCGGCTGGCGGCTGGTAGCTGGCGGCATATTTCCTCTTACTCCCGGCAGAAAAAGAAGTGAACAAAGTGAAAATATCGGTTGTGAAATCTTGACTATTAAACTGTATCGTTGTACAATATATAATTGTATAAATATGTGTCACTTCCCTTGAGGATAAAGGAGTCAAAGCTTTTTTCGGGGAATACACTCAATCAGGCAAGGAGGCTTTAAATTGGCAATTATAACCGCCGATGGTCTTTCCAAGTCCTATGGTGACAAGAGAGTTCTTGATAACATCAGCTTTTCCCTTCCCGAGGGTGAGGTTATCGGTCTTTTCGGTCCCAACGGCTGCGGCAAAACCACACTTATGAAAATTCTTACAGGACTTATTCACGATTACAAGGGCTCTGTACTTGTAAACGGCAGCAAGCCCGGTGAACTCACAAAGGGGCTTACGGCATATCTTCCCGAGCAGACCTTTGTGCACGAATGGATGAGAAACATTGATGCCATTGACTATTTCAATGACTTTTTCTCGGATTTTGACAAAAACAAGGCACTTGAAATGGTGGACAAGTTCGGTTTACCCCGAAAGCAGAAAAGCAAGACAATGTCAAAGGGTATGCAGGAAAAGCTTCTTCTTTCCCTTACAATGTCCCGTAATGCTTCACTTTACATTCTTGATGAGCCTATGGGCGGTGTGGACCCTGCCACAAGAGCATCCATACTGAATTTCATTATGGAAAACTATGCAGAAAAGTCAACTCTGCTTATTTCAACACATCTTATAAATGATTTGCAGACAGTTTTCACTCACGCTCTTTTCCTTGGTGGGGGAAAGGTGCTTATAAATGACAGTGTTGCAAATATCACCTCTGACGGTAAAACCATTGAGGATATTTTCAAGGAGGTGTTCAGTAATGTTTGGTAAGCTTCTCAAAAATGACCTTAAGGCGCAGCTTCATTCCATGTCATCACTTTTTCTGTGCATTTCCATTGTAGCCGTTGCCGCAGAGCTGTTCACACTTGTTTCCGACAGTAAGACTGTCAAGGTGCTTGGCGGCTTCCTTGTATTTTTAGCATTGGGCTTTGCATTCCTTACGGTTGTAATCGCCTGCGCTATGATGTTCTCAAAAACAATGTTCGGCAGGGCAGGGTATCTTACGCTTACACTTCCCGTAAAAACGGATATGCTTCTTATTTCCAAATCTCTTTCCTCATTAATCTGGATATTCACAAGCTTCGCTCTGTTTGTGGGCTCAATATTCCTTTGGATATATCAGGTGCAGGAGGTTCTTGGGGAGGAAATGATGGACACCGTTGAGGATTTGCTTTCACTTTTCGGAGTACCGTCAATTCTCACAATCACAATCGGTATTTCCTGCCTTTGTGTATCTCTTGCAGTTCTTGTGCTTCTCACAGTTCAGGTGCTTCACCTGAGCATTACCGCTTCCAATGTTTCTCCCATTTCAAAATTCGGCAATATAGGAACAATTGTGATTTTCTTTGCGGTGCTTTATGTACTTATTGAGCTGACAGGCGCAACCTCAAATCTTCTGCCCTTCGGCTTTGTTATAACTCCCGATTCCTTCAAAATCACAAGCAATATTATTGAGGCAAAGGAATTGGCAGGTGCAGGCTCAATGGCTGTAGAAATGACAGGAACAATTTTCCGCCTGATTTTAGCCGTTGTACTTCATTTCCCCACCGCTTTCCTTGTAAAGCACAAAATCAATGTAGCATAAGACTCCACACAGAAAGGAAGAATTTTATGGATAATATGTACGGACTCAAAAGGACACACTATTGCGGCGAGCTTCGCAGCGAAAATATCGGCAACGAAGTAACCGTTTGCGGTTGGGTTGCAAAGCAGCGCGACCTGGGTGCCCTGGTTTTCATAGATTTAAGAGACAGAACAGGCATAATTCAGCTTGCCTTTGATGAGAAAACAGAAGAAAGCATTTTCGCAAAGGCTTCCTCTGCAAGAAGTGAATATGTGCTTATGGCAAAGGGTATTGTCCGTGAGCGTTCTGCAAAAAATGCGGAAATTCCCACAGGTGACATTGAGCTTGATGTTACAGACCTCCGCCTTCTCTCAAAGAGTGAGACTCCTCCCTTTGAAATTATTGAGGGCTGTCAGACTGCGGAGCTTACAAGACTCAAGCACCGTTATCTTGACCTTCGCCGCCCCGATTTGCAGAAGAATATTCTTTTCCGCCACAAGGTAACAAAAATTACCCGTGACTATTTTGATGAAAACGGCTTTGTGGAGATTGAAACTCCTATGCTTATCAAGTCAACTCCCGAGGGCGCAAGAGATTTCCTTGTACCCAGCAGAATTCATCAGGGCTCCTTCTATGCCCTTCCCCAGTCACCTCAGCTTTACAAGCAGCTTTCAATGGTTGCAGGCTTTGACAGATATATGCAGATTGCCCGTTGCTTCCGTGATGAGGATTTAAGAGCAGACAGACAGCCTGAGTTTACACAGATTGACCTGGAAATGTCCTTCGTTACAATGGAGGATGTGCTCAGCATAGGCGAGGGCTATATTGCAAGAGTTTTCAAAGAGGCTCTCGGTG
>JAZSCI010000070.1:0-5322 GCA_045602865.1 Acutalibacteraceae bacterium | reverse complement strand
GTGTTCCGTGTTTTACTCTGAAATGAAATACTTGAATACAACAGGTAACCCACAGAACGGAGGAATTTTTGTTCTGTGGGTTGTCAATTTTTTTAATTGCTTTCAGAGGGGTGCTGTTGCCCGTATCCGGAAACGGCTTATGGGAAAATCTGTCGGAAAAAATCCTCGGTAGTCAATGAAAACGGTCTGTTGAAGCGGCCTAATTCTGTAAGGGGCTCACCCTTTTTCAGGGTATTCACAAATTCACGGCAGGTAAGGGTTACCGTGTAGCCCTCATCCTCTGCAAGGTGTGAAAGGGTATCGTTATATATGCCGTAGGGATAGGCGAGAATCTGTGGCTTATCTTCTTTTATTTCGGGAAAAAGCTTATGGAAAAGTCGGAAATCCTCACGAATCAGCCTTGTGTACGCTTTCTCGCTCTCTCCGTACATTTTTCCCATTCCCCTTCTTGTGCTTAAGGAATGTAGGTTGTAGCTGTGACAACCCACCTCTACAAGAGGGTTTTCCCGAAGCAGGGCTATATCATCACAGTTCAGATAAGCATATCGGTCATCCGTGTCACCGTTTTCCGTGTAAAGCTTTGCAAGAGAGCCGATAATGTTGATATTTGCCTTGTAGGAATACTCCTCCAAAAGGGGCACAACCTTTGTGAGAAAGCTTCGCTCCCCGTCATCAAAGGTTATAATAACGGGATTTCGGGGCAGTCTTCCCTTGCCTGAAAGAAAAAGCTCAACCTCTGCAAAGGATACGGGATGAATGTCATTTTCCTTCATATACTCAAAATCCGACCTGAGCAGGGATAGGGGAATAACATAATCGCCGTGAATTTTCGGGTTTTCGCAAATCTGGTGATACATAATTACAGGCAGAGAAATCTCTCCCTGAGAGAAAACTGCCTCGGTCATTTTGCTCCGACATAAGGAGAAGCTCCACAGAAAAAGGCACACTATAAGGGAGAAAATCACAAATTTGCTTTTGGAAATAACTCGGAACAAGGGCTTCACCTCGGGAATTTCTGGTTAAAAATACAGTTTGCAGGGAGATAAAAGGGTGAATATTCAAATATATGAAAAAATTTTTGAAAAATCACAAACAAATGTTTGCTTTTTTGAAAAAAGTGTGGTATGATGATAAAAACAGAAAATTTGTTCGGGAGTGATTTGTATGGATACAATTAACGAAACCCAGAAAAGAATATATGAATTTCTCGTAGAGAGATCCCAGGATGGCGTTCCACCCACTGTAAGGGAAATCGGTGCGGCGGTGGGACTCAAATCCACCTCATCTGTGCAGGCAAACCTTGATGCCCTTGAAAATGCAGGATATATTATGCGCGATCCTATGATGAAAAGGTCTATCCGTATTCTCGGTCAGGCAGACAATATTACCCACGTGCCCGTGTTGGGTACTGTTACGGCAGGTATGCCCATACTCGCCGTTGAGCAGATTGAGGGCTACATTCCCTACACCGGCAGAGTTTCCCGTGATAAGCCCCTCTTTGCCCTTAAAGTAAGAGGCGAGAGTATGCTTTGGGCAGGTATTTTCGATGGGGATATTGTTATTGCGGAAAAAACTCCCTATGCCTCAAACGGTGAAATTGTTGTGGCTATGATTGAGGATGAGGCTACCGTTAAGCGCTTCTACAAGGAAAACGGACATTTCCGTTTGCAGCCTGAAAATGATGAGTTTGAGCCCATTATTACCGATGAGGTTATTATTCTCGGCAAGGTTGTTTCTCTTGTGAGATATTATTGATTGAATATTCGTTGGAAAATGAAAAGCATAAAAAAAGCGTTGTGCCGTGCACAACCCTTTTTGGTTTTATATAGATTTAACTTCAGACTCTTACGTTTCCCTGCTTTATAGCGGCAGCTTTAACAGCGGCGGCAATTTCTGCGGCAACAGTTTTGTCAAGAGCAGAGGGAATTATATTTTCCTCGTTAAGCTCATTTTCGGGAATGTGAGAGGCTATGGCATAAGCGGCGGCAAGCTTCATTTCCTCTGTAATTGCCAAAGCACCGCAATCAAGTGCGCCTCTGAAAATTCCGGGGAAAACAAGGACATTGTTAATCTGATTGGGATAATCTGACCTGCCTGTGCCTACAATTCTTGCCCCTGCCTTAAGCGCCTTTTCGGGCATAATTTCAGGGGTGGGATTTGCCATAGCAAAAACAATGGCATCCTTGTTCATTGTGCTGACCATAGCTTCCGTGAGAATATTCGGTGCGGAAACACCTACAAACACATCAGCACCCTTAATGGCAGACTCAAGACCGCCTGTGATTTTACGGGGATTTGTAATTTCTGCAAGTGCCTGTCTTTCGGTACCGAGAGAGTCATCGGACTTGTCAATAATACCCTTTTTGTCCACAAGCACCATATCCGAAGCGCCTGCACAAATGAGCATTTTTGCAATAGCCGTACCTGCGGCACCCAAGCCGTTTACAACTATTTTAGCCGATGAAAGCTCCTTGCCCACAACCTTCAGTGCATTTATAACTGCCGCAAGGACAACA
Source organism: Acutalibacteraceae bacterium (assembly GCA_045602865.1). Lineage (GTDB taxonomy): Bacteria > Bacillota > Clostridia > Oscillospirales > Acutalibacteraceae > DTU089. The sequence goes on along the minus strand of JAZSCI010000070.1, from coordinate 2,806 downwards.
ACTGCCGTACCGTGCTGGTCATCGTGGAAAATAGGTATATCGCAGATTTCCTTAAGTCTTTTTTCAATTTCAAAGCAACGGGGCGCAGAAATATCCTCGAGATTTATTCCGCCGAAGCTTCCTGAAAGCAGATAAATTGTGCGGACAATTTCATCCACATCCTTTGATTTTATGCAAAGGGGAAAGGCATCCACATCTGCAAATTTCTTGAAAAGAGCGCATTTGCCTTCCATTACGGGCATACCTGCCTCGGGACCGATATCACCAAGACCTAAAACTGCAGTGCCATCAGTTACAACCGCAACAAGATTGCTCCTTCTTGTAAGCTCAAAGGATTTGTTTACATCATCCTTTATTGCAAGACAGCTTTCTGCAACACCGGGGGTGTAGGCTAAAGACAAATCCTCTCTTGTTTCTGCAGGGCAACGGGCGATAACCTCAATTTTGCCCTTCCATTCATAGTGCTTCTGCAGGGATTTTTCCTTAATATCCATAATTACTCCTGATTTGCCTGAAGCTTCAGGTAGGCATTGATAAAGCCGTCAATATCGCCATCCATAACCGCATTGATGTTTCCGTTTTCGAAGCCTGTTCTGTGGTCCTTGGCAAGAGTGTAGGGCATAAATACATAGGAACGAATCTGGCTACCCCAGGCGATTTCCTTCTGTACACCCTTGATGTCACTGATTTTGTCAAGATGCTCTCTTTCCTTGATTTCAATGAGCTTTGACTTGAGCATACGCATAGCAACCTCACGGTTCTGGTGCTGGCTTCGCTCAACCTGACAGGAGCATACAATACCTGTGGGAATATGTGTAAGTCGAACTGCAGATGAGGTTTTGTTAACCTTCTGTCCGCCTGCACCTGAGGAACGGTAAACATCCATCTTGATGTCCTCGGGAGCGATTTCAACCTCAATACTGTCATCAATTTCGGGCATTACCTCAAGGGATGCAAAGGATGTGTGTCTTCTGCCCGAAGCATCAAAGGGTGATACACGAACAAGTCTGTGTATACCGCTTTCGCTCTTCATATAGCCGTAGGCATTTTCACCCTCAATGAGAATAACGGCAGACTTAAGTCCTGCCTCATCACCGTCAAGGTAGTCAAGGGTGGAAACCTTGAAGCCGTGTCTTTCACCCCAACGGTTGTACATACGGAAAAGCATCTGTGCCCAGTCCTGAGCCTCTGTTCCGCCTGCACCTGCGTGGAATGTGAGAATAGCATTGTTTGAGTCGTATTCACCTGTGAGAAGTGTGGAAAGAGTCATAGCATCAAGTGTTGAAATAAAGGAGTCAACACCTGAGCGGCACTCATCGAAAAGGCTCTCATCCTCTGCCTCATCAGCAAGCTCAATAAGTGTAAGGGAGTCATCAAAGGCTCCTACAAGGTTGTCGTAAGCACCGATTTTGTTCTTGAGTGCGGCGGTGTGCTGAACGATTTTCTGCGACTTTTCAATATCATCCCAGAAGCCGTCCTGAGCGCTCTGCTCTTCAAGAGAAGCAACCTCTTCCTTCATTTTTTCAAGACCGAGAGCCTCTGCAAGGTCCTTAAGCTTATCCTCGTAGGAGAGCAGCTCCAGTCGCAATTCTTCAAATTGAAGCATAATTATTTTCCTTTCGTAATGAAATAGATTTAAGTATTTTCTGTAAAAGGGTGAGACGGAACGGAGCTTCCGTCATTTTTTGCAATATTAACGCATATAACCACCTGATGACATATTTTTACAAATAAACATTATAACTAAATTATGTCAATATGTAAAGGGCAAAAGGCGAAACAATAATGAAAGTTAAGGCTTTTTTCTTTAATTTTTCCGTGTTTCGTAAAAAATATTATTATCTATGTAATTAAAATACAATAAAAAGAAAAATAAAATGGCAAAATCACTTGAAAAAAATGTTAAATAGTGATAGTATACCTATGAATGAAGTAAAGGCTGTGAAAAAGACAGTAGGCTTTTTATGAATTTTCAGCGAATCGGGGATGGTGTAAGCCCGACAAGGATTAATCTGCCGAATATCACTTTGGAGCCGAGGGCTGAAATCAGTAAGCTTTTCCGGTAGCCCACCGTTACGGGGCGGCGTATGATGGTACGCAGTAATTATGGGTGGTTGCAAAGCAAGTCTTTGTCCTGTTATTACGCAGGGCAGAGCTTTTTTATTTTAAGCATATTTTTTTGGAGGTAATGTCAATGTACGAACCAATTTCCCCCAACGTTAATTTTGTTGAACAGGAAAAGAAAATCGAAGAATTCTGGCGTGAAAACAAAATCTTCGAGAAAAGCATTGAGGACAGGAAAAACGGAACTCCTTACGTTTTCTATGATGGTCCTCCCACGGCAAACGGAAAGCCTCATATCGGCCACGTGCTTACCCGTGTTATCAAGGATATGATTCCCCGTTACCGCACAATGAAGGGCTGTATGGTGCCCCGAAAGGCAGGCTGGGATACTCACGGTCTTCCCGTTGAGCTTGAGGTTGAGAAGCTTCTCGGTCTCGATGGCAAGGAGCAGATTGAGGAATACGGACTTGATCCCTTTATCGGTCATTGTAAGGAAAGCGTATGGAAGTACAAGGGTATGTGGGAGGATTTCTCACGTACAGTAGGCTTCTGGGCTGATATGGATGATCCCTATGTAACATACCACAATGATTTCATTGAGTCCGAGTGGTGGGCATTGAAGCAGATTTATGATAAAAACCTTCTCTACAAGGGCTTCAAGATTGTTCCCTATTGCCCCCGTTGCGGAACACCTCTTTCCTCTCACGAGGTTGCACAGGGCTACAAGCTTGTAAAGGAGCGC
>JAZSCI010000069.1:0-4046 GCA_045602865.1 Acutalibacteraceae bacterium | reverse complement strand
TTTCTTCGTGCTGGTTCTCTTTGCGGCACTTACATCCTCAATTTCTCTTATGGAAACCGTTTTTTCTATCTTTATGGACAAATTCGGCTGGAAGAGAAAAACTACCTGCGCTATTGTTTTTGCGGGTACTCTTCTTGTAGGACTTCCCTCTGCACTGGGCTTCGGTGTGCTTAAGGATGTAAAGCCCTTCGGCTTCAGCTTCCTTGACTTCTTCGATTTCATAAGCAATAGTGTGATTATGCCCGTTGTGGCACTTCTTGCATGTATCTTCATCGGCTATTTCCTTAAGCCTAAGACAATCGTTGATGAAATTGAAACAAGCGGCAAATTCAAACGCAAAAAAATGTTTGAGGTTATCATAAAATATGTAGCACCCGTTTGTATTTTAGCAATCCTTATTTTCTCTGTTCTTGAGGGACTTGGAATCCTTAAGGTGTGATTAAAAGCTGTTAAATTTTCGCAGATTTACCTGAATTTCGGTAAATCTGCGATTTTCTTTAAACATAAAGAAAATGCATATACTATATGGTGAAAGCGGCGCAGAAAGAGGCTTTTGACAATGTGACCAAAAAAGTCTTTTTTTCTCTTTGGAAATTTGCTGCGGTGAGCATTGACCTATATAGGTTTAAGATGTATAATATATTCAGAATTATTAAAAGGGGATAGTATTTGATGAGTCAATTTTTTGATGAATGGCAGGGCTTTGAAGAAGGTACCTGGGTTAAAGAAATCAATATAAGAAGCTTTATCAAGCATAACTATACACCGTATGACGGAGATGAGAGCTTCCTTGAGGATGCTACCGAGGCTACAAAAGCTCTCTGGAAACAGGTTCTTGACCTTAGCCGACAGGAGCGTGAGGCAGGCGGTGTTCTTGATATGGACACAAAAATTATATCCACAATTACCTCTCACGGTCCCGGTTATCTTAACAAGGAGCTTGAGAAAATCGTAGGATTTCAGACAGACAAGCCCTTCAAAAGAGCACTTATGCCCTATGGAGGAATCCGTATGGCTGAAAAAGCCTGCAGGGATAACGGCTATGAGCTTGATCCTCAGGTGAAGGAGTTTTTCACAGTTCACAGAAAAACCCATAATGCAGGTGTGTTTGATGTTTACACTCCCGAAATGAGAGCCTGCCGAAGCAGTCATATTATCACAGGTCTTCCCGATGCCTACGGCAGAGGAAGAATTATAGGTGACTATCGCCGAGTTGCTCTCTACGGTGTTAACCGACTTATCGAGGATAAGTATGAGCAGAAGGAAACCACAAGAACTGCTATGTACTCTCACATTATTCAGGAGAGAGAGGAGCTTTCCGAGCAGATCAGAGCCTTAGGTGAGCTTAAGGCTATGGCAGAAAGCTACGGCTTTGATATTTCAAGACCTGCAAAGGATACCCGTGAGGCTATCCAGTGGCTGTATTTCGGTTATCTTGCAGCGGTTAAGGAGCAGAACGGTGCGGCTATGTCACTTGGCAGAACCTCTACCTTCCTTGATGTTTATGCACAGAGAGACCTTGCAAACGGAACATATACCGAAAAGGAAATTCAGGAGTTTGTTGACCATTTCATAATGAAGCTCCGACTTATTAAATTTGCGCGTACTCCCGAGTACAATGCGCTTTTCTCCGGGGATCCCCAGTGGGTAACCGAGTCTATTGCAGGTATGGGTATAGACGGCAGACACATGGTTACAAAAATGTCCTACAGATATCTTCACACACTTGTGAATCTCGGTGCGGCTCCCGAGCCCAACCTTACAGTTCTCTGGTCAACACGGCTTCCCGAGAATTTCAAAAGATACTGCGCAAAGACATCTATCGAAACCTCATCTGTTCAGTATGAGAATGATGATATGATGAGAACTACTCACGGCGATGACTATGCAATTGCCTGCTGTGTTTCATCAATGAGAGTGGGCAAGGAAATGCAGTTCTTCGGTGCAAGAGCAAACCTTGCAAAATGCCTTCTGTATGCAATCAACGGCGGTGTTGATGAGATTACAGGTGAGCAGGTTGCTCCCGAATACAAGCCCATATCAAGCGAATATCTTGATTATGATGAGGTTATGAGGCGCTTTGAGGAAATGATGGAGTGGCTCTCAAGAGTTTATGTTCACACTCTTAACATCATCCACTATATGCACGATAAATATTGCTACGAGAAAATCCAGATGGCTCTTCACGATAAGAAGGTTACACGTTGGTTTGCAACAGGTATTGCGGGACTTTCCGTTGTTGCCGACTCTCTCTCAGCAATCAAATATGCCCGCGTAAAGACAATCCGTAACGAAAAGGGAATTGTTGTTGATTATGAGGTTGAGGGCGATTTCCCCAAATACGGAAATGATGATGACAGAGTTGACCAGATTGCTTACGATATAGTTCACAGATTTATGACTCATATCAAAAAGCATCACACATACAGAGATGGTGTTCCTACCACATCAATTCTTACAATTACCTCAAATGTAGTGTACGGTAAGAATACAGGTGCCACACCCGATGGCAGAAAGAGGGGAGAGGCTTTCGCTCCCGGTGCAAATCCTATGCACAGAAGAGATACAAACGGAGCAGTTGCTTCTCTTGCTTCTGTTGCAAAGCTTCCCTTTATTGATGCTCAGGACGGCATTTCCAACACCTTCTCAATTGTCCCCGGCGCTCTGGGTAAGGATGACCAAATCTTTGCAGGTGACATTTCAGTTGATATAGACTGTATAGACGGCGCTTGTATGAGCCCCACACTTTTCGAGGGGCTTGACATTGATGAGGACTGAGTCCTCTCATTGTCAGATTAAATTAAAACCAAAGGAGGATGCACAATGGCTGCAACAAAACCACAAATTGATAATCTCGTAGCCTTGCTTGACGGCTATGTGAAAAAGGGCGGACATCACCTTAATGTGAATGTTTTTACAAAGGAAACCCTTCTTGATGCTCAGGCACATCCTGAGAAATATCCCCAGCTTACAATCCGTGTAAGCGGCTATGCGGTAAACTTCATAAAGCTCACAAAGGAGCAGCAGGATGAGGTTATTTCCCGTACCTTCCACGAAAATATATAATGGTAGGTCGGATTCATTCTGTTGAAACCTTCGGCACGGTAGATGGCCCGGGCATAAGATATGTTGTCTTTATGCAGGGCTGTCCTCTCAGGTGCCTTTATTGTCATAATCCCGATACCTGGTCAATGGACGGGGGCAGAGAGGTGAGCGTGGCAGAGCTTCTCTCGGAATATGACAGAAATAAGGATTTCTACAGTAAGGGCGGTATAACCGTTACCGGCGGTGAGCCTTTGATGCAGCTGCCCTTTCTTACGGAGCTTTTCAGAAAAGCAAAGGAAAAGGGTATTCATACCTGCATTGATACCTCGGGTGCAGTGTTCAATCCTCAGAATGCAGAGCTTATGAGGGCTTTTGAGGAGCTGGCAAGGTATACGGATCTGGTGCTTCTTGATATAAAGCACATTGACAGGGAAAAGCATATTGCCCTCACGGGAATGAGCAACGAAAATATACTTGCCTTTGCAAAATTTCTTGAAGAAAAGAAAATCCCTCTGTGGGTAAGGCACACGGTTGTGGAAGGCTATACGGATAACGAGTCGGATTTAGTCAGGTTAGGCGAATTTATCGGCTCCCTTAAAAATCTCAGGGCTCTTGATGTGCTGCCGTATCATACAATGGGTGCTCAGAAGTACAAGGAAATGGGTATGAAATACAGATTGGAGGGGCTTCCCCCTCTGCCTCAGAAAAAAGCCCTTGAGGCAAAGAAAAGTATACTTGAAGGAATAAAAAAAGTAAGAGTATAAGCAGAGCAACGGTAGCATCAGCCGTTGCTCTTATTTTTTAAAAACCTCATATTATATGGTTTTTTAAAGGTTTTATGTCAACTTAACCAAAAAAATTTTTACAAAATGTGAAAATTTTAACTTCTACCTATGGACAATCATTGAAATAGTATGTTAAAATGTATGGTGGTAAAAAACAAAATCGCACTTAACTGTGCAAATAAAGTAATGGAGGTTCATTTTTATGAGCAAAAAGTT
>JAZSCI010000068.1:0-4545 GCA_045602865.1 Acutalibacteraceae bacterium | reverse complement strand
TGGTTGTAATTCTGTGCAATAAGCTCTGTCATCTGGCTTATGGTGTTGTCATAGCCACCGTGCATATGCCTTGAAATATAGGGAATTTCTGCCCAGATAACGAGACCTTTTTCATCGCAAAGGTCATAAAATTCCTGTGCGTGCTGATAGTGAGCAAGTCTGATTGTGTTTGCACCAACCTCACAGATAAGCTCGATATCTCTCTTGTGGTCTTCAAGTGAAAGTGCATTACCCTTCAGGGGATAGTCCTGGTGTCTTGAAACACCACGAAGGGGGAATTCCTTACCGTTAAGAATAAAGCCCTTTTCAGGATCAACGCTGAAATAGCGACAACCGAAGCGGTTGCAAACCTCATCAATTTCTGCTCCATCCTTTATGAGAGTTGCTTCCATACAGTAAAGGAAGGGATCCTTGATGCCGTTCCACAGGTGAGCATTTTCAATAGTCAGAACTGCCTCGGTGTTTTCACCGCTGACAGTAGCAGATTTGATAATTTTCTCACCCTCATAGATTTTGTATTCAACAGTTGTACCCGCGGGGTTTTTGATAAAGGCTTTTACGGTAACCTCTGCATTATCCCCCTTTACAATGGGAGTAATCTGTATACCGGGTGCACCGAAATACTCAAGGTCAAAGTGAGCTGCAGGTACACCGATAAGCTTTACTGAACGATAAATACCGCCGTAGAAGGTAAAGTCAGCAACCTGGGGATAAATTTCCTCGTTGGGAGAGTTGTCTGCGCTTACAACAAGAAGATTGTTTTCTTTGATATGGGCAGAGGGGATAAGAACTCTGAAGCGGGAATAACCGCCGTGATGTGTGGTAAGCTTTTTGCCGTTCCAGAAAACCTCTGCTGAGGAGTTTACCGCATCAAATTCAAGATAGTTTTCTTCGTCTGTAAGATCTGCTGCTGCAATTTCTTTAGCGTAGTAGCAGGTCTTGCGCAAATAGTCACCGCCGCCATCCTGACCGTCTGTGCCGTTCCAGGTGTGGGGAAGGTCAAGTGCCTTCCAATCAGTAGGCAGAGCAGAGGGGACTGCTGAGGCTGTGTCGGAAAAGAACCAGTTATTGTTGATTAAATTGATGTTTCTCATATTATAACCTCTTCCTTTTAGTTATTTTATGTCTGAAGCTTTTTGGTGGGGTTAACAGAATTATAAGGGGGAAGAATTCAAGTCTTCCGAAAAGCATATCCAGACTAAAGACTATCTTGGATAAGTTGCTGAAGGTTCCGTAGTTGGAAAGCGGTCCGCCGGCACCGTATCCCGCAGTAGCACCCTCAACAAGGCGGGGTCCTAAATTGGGGCCCATATTATTCATGGTTGAAATTACGCTTGAGATATTTGTTGTCATATCTGTTTTGTCAAATGAAATTAAAAAAAGAGATAAACAGAAAATTGCTGCGTATACAATGAAAAATGCCAATGTTCCGCGCATTGTTTCTTCCTTTACCCTTGCTCCCTCGAATTTCAGAACCTTTACGCTTCGGGGGTGGGAAATTGCACGGACCTCCTTTGAGGCATATTTGACGAGTAATATGAGTCTTGATATTTTAAGGCCGCCACCGGTTGAGCCTGCACAAGCACCGATGCACATAATCAAAAGAAGTATTGTTCGGCTGAATTCAGGCCACTGGTTAAAGTCAGTTGAGCAGAAGCCTGTGGAGGTCACTAGCGAGCTTACCTGGAAGGAGGCGTGCTGGAACGCTTCGCCCAAGCTCGGATATTGGTTGTGTATGTTAATGGTTATAGCAAACACGGACACCAATATTATTCCTATGTATGTCCATAGCTCTTCGCTTTTGAACGCATCCTTGAAGCGTTTAACGAGAATAAGGAAGTAGATGTTGAAATTTATTCCGAACAGAGCCATAAATACAGCGACAACAGTACGACAGAAGGGTGTACAGCCGCCGATACTGTCGTTGAATATGCTGAATCCGCCTGTTCCGGCAGTTCCGAAGGCAGTTGTAAGACTGTCAAATAACGGCATACCGCCTATAATCAGAAGAATCATCTCTAAAGCAGTAAGTATTATGTAAATGCAATAAAGAATCTGTGCGGTTTTGTTGGAGCGAGGCACCAGCTTTCCTACACTTGGACCCGGGCTTTCGGCTTTCATAAGGTGAATATTTCCGCCTCCGCCTGCCAGAGGAAGAATTGCCATAATAAATACAAGAACACCCATACCGCCAATCCAGTTGGTGAAGTTTCTCCAGAAAAGCATACATTTAGAGAGTGCTTCTACATTTGATAGAATGGATGAGCCCGTAGTTGTGAAGCCTGAGACGCTTTCGAAAATTGCATCAATAAGGTGTGGGATTTCACCGCTGAGATAAAAGGGCATCGCACCGAGAACACTCAGCTCTATCCAGGCAAGGGCACAGATTACCATGCCTTCCCGTGCATAAATGGTTTTGTCCTTGGGTTTAAAAGCGGTTAAAATAAAGCCTGCCGCCGCGCATATAGCCATTGAAATCAAAAAATGCTTTGTGGCGCTTTCTGTATATATAAGTCCGCATATTGCGGCGGGAATCATCAGTGCTGCTTCACACAGCGCAATAATACCCAGTATGTAAGCTATCATTTTTTTGTTCATACGTTTATACCTTATTCCAGAATGTCATCGCTCTTGTAAAGCCTTTGTGTTGTGGTTACTACTACAATAGAGTCTCCTGCCTTGATTACATCGGAGCCGTTGGGGATGATTGCTTCATTACCGCGGGTTATAGAGCCGATAAGAATGTTTTTCTTGAGATTTAAATCCTGAATCTGCTTGTTCACAAGGTTGCTTCCGGGAAGAATTGTGAATTCAATGGCTTCCACTTTGTTGTTGATGATTCTTGTAAGCTTTTCAACCTCATTTTCCGTGTGAGCGGCAAGGGAGCGTACATATCTCAGAATAATATTTGCAGTTGTGAATTTGGGATAAACAACACTGTCAATGGAAAGGGTTTTTATAACCTCTCTGAAAAGAGTGTGGTTTACCTTTGTGATTGTTTTAATTTCAGGATTGGTGTTTTTGGCGAAAAGGGAGAGGACAATGTTTTCCTCATCAATGCCTGTAAGACAACAGAAGGCATCACTATCCAGGAGTCCTTCCTCAAGGAGAAGAGAACGGTTTGTTCCGTCACCGTGTACTACATTAACCGAGGGGAGCATATCGCTGAGCTCTTCCGCAGTTTCTCTGTCCTTTTCAATAATTGTGGTATTGATTCTGAAGCCTGAAAGAATTTTGGCAAGGTATATTGCTATTCTTCCGCCGCCTATAATCATAACATTTTTTATATCATTGGAACGGAAGCCTATCTGCTTGAAAATTTCAGGGGCATTTTTATTGGGCGTGAGAACGGCAACTGTGTCATTTTCACGGATTACAAAATCACCGGTGGGGATGAAAATATCATTTCCTCTTTCTACTGCGCACACAAGAGCCTTTGTTTTGATTTTTGCAAAGGAGTCCTTGATGGCAACATTTGTAAGGGCGCAGTTATCGTTTGCCACAAAGCTTACAAGGTCAACCTTGTCGTGGCCGAAGAAATCCACATTTCTTGCGGTAGGGAATTTCAGTATTCTCTGTATTTCGGCAGCTGCTTCTCTTTCGGGGTTTACCGCCATAGCAAGACCGAGGGAATCCTTTATTATTCTCAGGTCATCGCTGTACTGAGGATCTCTTACACGGGCAATAGTGTTTTTTGCGCCTAAATTCTTTGCCAGAAGGCAGGTTACAATATTCTTTTCATCACTACCTGTAAGTGCAATAAGCAAATCACAGTTTTCCACACCTGCTTCAAGAAGTGTTTCGCTTAGTGCACCGTTACCGTTAATGGCAATAACCTCAAGGTCCTGAGAGGTATCATCAATAACAAGCTCATCTGTGTCAATAACGGTTACATTGTGCATTTCCTGAGAAAGCTGGTCTGCAACAGTATATCCCACCTTACCTATACCTACAACAATAATTTCCATTTTCACTCATCCTTTTTCTGATAGGATTCTCTGAAACGGGTGAAGCTTGTATGAATTTTTTCACATAAGCTTCATCCGCTTTTAATATATGACTATCTATAGTCGTTATTATAGTATACTTGTAAATTTTACGCAATAAAAACTAACAAAGTTTATTTGATTTTTATTATTTTATTACCCTTTACAAGGTAGGCACTTTCGCTTATATCTATAAGGGGTAAATCGTTTATCGAATCTGTATAAAAACATTGGATTCCGGTGTCAGGGTATTCCTCAAAAAAGGCCTTGGTTTTGTTCTCTCTTATACAAAGCCTTTTTATTTCTCCCGTTTCTTCATCAAACACCGAGCCGATGTATTTTTTGATTCCTAAACGCTTGCAGATAATTTCAAGAGAAAATTCGGGAGCGCCTGAGATGATAAGGTCATCCTCTTTCTGGATTTCCTTATAAAAGGGCTTTATTTTGTGCATGTTCAGATCCCAGAATTTCACCATATCCTCTTCTAAGGTATCTGCGGATTTGTAATATTGTGTAACCTGCTTTCCGTATTTTGAAAGAGCTTGCTCAATAGTAAGCT
>JAZSCI010000067.1:0-4458 GCA_045602865.1 Acutalibacteraceae bacterium | reverse complement strand
CCCTCCCGATAGAAAAATCATTTTGCTTCTTGCTAAATTTACAAAAAAGCAATCTCTGTTCTTTGCCTTATACTTTAGTTTTTTCTTTTTAACAAGGAACACGCCTGCTATGGGCAAGGTACCCCGCCGAGGTTGGTTTATCGCATAGAAGTGTTGCTCTCCTTCGCCTTTGGGTTTCTTGTTAATAAATAAACAACAGCAGCTACAGATACAGCACCAATCCAAATGATATAGAACCACAACGAAATACCTGTAAAATTACTGTCTTTTAAAAACAGTATATGAATTACACCAAAACCAAACAACAAGACATCAGATAAGAGAACTGACTTGATTTTTTCGTCGTAATTATTCTCTTTAAACAAGAATATATTGCTAAATAAAAGAACTAAAATAGGTGCTATAACATCTAAGAAAAGAACAATTAATACATAAAGGTCCCCTTCCATCATTTTGTTTAATTGCGTCTGCAAAGAACAATTAATACACCAAAAGCACACGAGATGTGCAAAGGAAATTCCAATACCTTTCATTATCTGTTTCATATATATTCTCCTTTTTGACACTTTCGTCCACCACAAAAGCTCCCATATTTACATATTAATATTAACATTTTGGAAATTGTTTGTCAATATGCCATTTAAAAATATACGCCGGTGGTACTTCATAATATAAAAGCATCACTCCATACCCTTGATATAAAACATAACCTTACCCACCGAAACATAAACTTAACTGGGGTGATTTTATGTTTGAACTTTTAAAAATTGTGGGAAAAGCTGTTTAGCAGTCGTAAATATTAAAGCCACCTCAAGGGTGGCTTTAATTTATTTAATCTTTACGCCCTTGGCATCGCTCCAAGCTGAGTAGATGTAGGTGTCGCCGACCTTCTTATAGGACTTCACTCTGAAGTAGTAGGTCTTACCGCTTGTTACCTTCTTTGAATAAGAAACAACATTTGCTTTTGTGTCAGTGAGCTTCTTAAAGCCACTTGTTTTCTTTGTTGAATACTGGATAACATATCCTGTTTCGCCACTTACGTTTGACCAAGTAAGAGTGAGTTTACCCTTTGAAGGTGAGGTTGCTTTAAGAGTCGGCTTTGCAGGTGCTGTTGCTGTTGTAATCACACTGTAAGCAGTTGAATATACCTTCTTGCCGTCGATTACCTTATAAGCTGTTACCTTGATTTTGTAAACAGTTGCAGCTTTAAGAGCTGAATACTTAAGCTGAAGTGCAGTGGTGTTCTTCGTGTTGAGCTTCTTGCCGTTTGCATCGTAAATCGCAACAGCATATCCGTCTGCACCTGTTACCTTTGCCCACTTTGTCATAATTGCAGAGGTGTTTTGTGTAGTGGTTACTTTGGTTGTCTTATTAGGCAGTATGTAGAAGTAAAGCTTCTTTTCGCCACTGTAATTACCTTTAAATTTAACTGTAACAGTGTATTTGCCGACAGCCTTTCTTGTGCTTACAACACTTATTGTATAATCTGTACCCTTAATGAGCTTATTGCCCTTTGAATCCTTAACGGTGAGAGAAGGTGTCTTGTTCTTGCCGTCGTAAAGATACTTTGTTGCTGAAAGAGTAACACTCTTGATCTTTGCTATTTTGATAATGGGACTTTCCTGATATCCGTCGGGGTCAAGGAAGGTATTATGGCAAAGCTCACACTCATAATATTCACAGGTACCATCGGCACTCATTGTTGCAGGAACAAGGCCATGCTTTATCATACTGTGTTCAAGTGCGGGAAGCACCTCTTCCTGAGTCTCGTTACAACCGTCAAAGGTACACTTTGCTACATTCTTACCGGCTGATGTGCAGGTGGGTTGCTGAACGGTTTCAGTTGTACCGAAGCTGTGCCCTATAGCAGAAATAGGCATTGTTGTGGAGTAGTTACAGCCTGTGTTGGAACAGGTTGCTGTGCTTATGCCATCAGTTGTACAAGAAGCGGGAGTTGTAACTATCCAGTCAACTAAGTTGTGCCCTTGTGCCGGTGAAATTACGCTTGTCGTTACGGAGCAACGGGCTCTTGTGCATTTATAGGTATATAAACCGTCTTCAGTGCAGGTTGCTGTATTGCTTTCGGGATTAGAATAATCATAATCATGTCCGAGAGCAGGAATCGTAACCGTCTTTGTTGCAGAGCAGGTTATCTTGTTGCCCTTGCAGTCATATTTTCCGTTATAGTAGCACCTATATTTGATGTAGCCGCTTGCTATGCAGGTTGCAACTTTGATACCGCCCTCTTTTGCGGGAATCTGCTCCCACTTATGCTCGCCGGTTTCACCGAAATATTCGCCGCAGCCGTCGCAGACATAACCGTTTACACAGCTGTATTCGATTTCTGGATTGTGTTCAAGTGAGCCTGCATTTTCGATAGTGAGAACTGTGTGAAGCTCTCTTTCAAGCTGGTGATTGTTGGGGCAGGTATCATCAAGGCTGTGTGTGTCGCAGGGCCACCAGTGATATTTTTCATCATATTCGGTATCCATTGCGTTGCCCCACTCGCAGTTGTCGTTATATCCGCAATATTTACAGGTTCTGTTTGTACTGCTTATGTATGAGTGAGCATCCTTTGTGAGAATTGTGTTACATCTTCTGCAGTAGTACCAATGATGAGTGGAATTATATGCCCAGTCAGAGCTGAGTGAAAGATGACCTAAAGGCAAGGAAACTGATGTCTTTTCGTCACCGCACTTTGTGCATCTCTCTGTCTTTGTGCCTGAAACTAAACAGGTTGCGGTGTCGCTCATAACAGAATATGTATGTGTGCAGGGAACATAAATTTCAACGATAAACGTATGCTCGCTTGTTGAAACAACCTTTCCTCCGACAATAAATGAGAACTTCACCTGAACAGAATAAGTGTCGGCAGTGTTTATACTGCTGAGATTATATTGTAAATTGCTTCCTGATTTTGCCGCAACAATATTGTTTGCACTGTCACGCACAATAAGCTCACCGCTAAGAACATAGCCTGCATCTGTCATCCACTTGGGAAGAGACTTGGTTTTATATGTAAAAGCGTAGCTCTCGCCGAGTTTTTTATTGTCAATCAGGCTTGTTACTCTGTCTGTGGGGATTGCAGGCACCTGTGTTTCAAGCTCAAGGAAGGTTCCTACCTTAGTGTCATTAGAACTACCGTAGAAAATACCGGGCTTTGATCCGGCTGTATACATATAAGTCTTGCCGCCGTTTACAAAAACCTTATTTTCAATACCTTCAGCGATCATTTCACCGTCAATACACATCAGACCTTTAGGGATAGTGCCGGCGTCGATGTCGTTATAGCGGATAAGTACATTGCTGATGCCCTCTGTTTTGAAATCGCCGTTTTTGATATTTATTCCTGCTTCGTAATTACCACAATCAAATATGTTTGCGCCGCCAAGGCCCTTGAATTCACCGCCGTTAATAACTACTGAAGAGTAGTCGTTTGAAATCTTTCTGATAACAGCTCCTCTGTAGCCGCTTCTGTTTGTGCGGTCTAAAACAAGAAAGCCGCCTCTGCCGATAAATGTACCGCCGTTAACGGTAAGGCTTGCATTGTTGCCCACTGTGAATACTGTGCCGTAGGCCTGGCTGCGGAGATTACCTGTGAAAAGCTTACCGTTGATATAAACAGCAGTTGTCCAGTCTGTTCTTACATGACCTACCTCATAGGTACCGCCGTCAATAGTAAGGTTGCCGTAGCTAACGCGGAAAATATCGCAGATAGGTGAGGTAATATAATTTTTCGCTTTAACAAGAGATGCATCATAATGCACCTTACCTGTACCTGCCGCACTTGTATCCTTTACGGTAAGTGAATTATTACCGTTATAAAAGCTGAACAAATACGGGAAGTGATTACCGCCCATATACTGAGCATCTTCTTCACCGATTGTAACCTCAGCGGTAATAGTACGTCCGTTGAGATCAAGGGTTTTGTCACCTGCTACGGCAAAAAGCCCGTAATCAAAATCCTCGTAATCGTCGAATTCTCTTGAGATATCTCTGGTCAGCTTGATTTCAACCGGATCGTAATCATTATGAGCCATAAGAGCATCTCTGAGCTGTGACCATGATTCAACCTCAATCTTTTCCACCTCTGCCGCAGAAGAAGAAAGGCTCAAAGCTGACATAAGCAGTATAACTGCAGTCACATTAATAAGCACGGTTAATAATTTTCGTGTCTTTTTCATATAAATTCCTCCTTTAAAAAGAATAATAATTACACAGATTTATTGTAACAAATAATGAAATCAAAAGTCACCCTACAAATGTAGGGTTTTTCTAAAAAAAACAGCACCCTGTTTTTTTCGCAGGGTGCATAGAGTAATTTCGATTTAATTGCTTTGCTGATTCTGCGGTTGTTGACCGGCAGCAGTTGTCTGTGTTGTCATTTAAACGGTCAGAGTAATACCGGGCTCTTGTGTACCGCCACATGAGCTGATAAGCTCAGACAAAACAAAGTTT
>JAZSCI010000066.1:0-3937 GCA_045602865.1 Acutalibacteraceae bacterium | reverse complement strand
TCCTTGGCTCACAGAACGACATGGCTACGATCCGACTTCAAAGTGCTTGACTGTAAGCTTGTCATAGCCTCTTTCAATAAGCTTGTCGTAGGTCTCCTGCCACTTTCCGCTTTCGCCGGTAAGGTGCATTGTAACACGAAGATACATAAGAAGCTGACCTGCGTTAAGACAAGCATCTGCCCAGCCTGTACCTGTGTTGAAGTATTCCTCACACCATTTTGCCCAGGTTGTGGGCTTTCCGTCAATTTCACGAAGCATAAAGCCGTTGTCAATAATATGATTCATAGTATTGGCTGCGGCTGTTTTCAGGAGCTCATCATACTCGGGATCCTCGCTGCCTAAAAATTCGTGAGCCACAAGAAGATGAAGATAGTGATATGTGATTTCATCACTGCTTGTATCACCCTTGTAGGTGATATCTGTATGAGTATAGCCCTCGGACTCATAAAGTCTGCTGAGTCTTTCAGGAATAGGAGCATCTGCCTTGATTTCCATACCTACAGTTTTTCTGTTACGGGAATCCGTAGTGCTGATACAAACTGCGGTAGCGCCGTTTTTCTTGTAGAAAAGACCGTCATCCGGCACGGGCTCGTCCTTTGTAAGATATGTTCTTGCAACGAAGCCATCGCCTCTTCCTGCTATGTACATAAGAAGGAGAGTTGCTTCACTTGCTCTCATAGCAACCTCTCTTGCCCTGAGTGTTTCATCATCGAAGGCACCATACTGTCTTTTGAGAGTTGCATAACGGAAGATTTCTCCGATTGCAAAGCCTGATGTAAATGTACCGTCATTATCCGAATGACCGTAAGGCAGAGCCGAGTCAAGGTTTCCTGCCTCAGCAAGGCGCTTCTGGCTTATCATTCCGTGGCGGTCAACATACTTAAGTGTTTCATCAAGAAGCTTGTACGCCTTATCCTCAGCGGTGATTTTCACCATATCAATATGGGTAACACCCTTATCGGTAAGCACCCACACACCATCGCCCTGTGCATAGAGGGCAGAAACATTATTATCGGGAATATCTCTCTTTGCGCTGAAATACATAACCTTGTCATAAATGCTTTCAGCATTGGGATCATACCTTGTAACACCGCCGTTACTGCCATACCACATAACTCCGTTGTCACCCTCGCAGAAGCAGGTGTAATCCTTCTTCCTCTGGGGAAGCGGATAGGGGAAGTCACTCAGGTCAGGTCTTACAGGTCTGGACTCTAACAGAGCCTTCGGCACTTCAATGTCATACTTTTTGAAATAGCTGACACTTCTCGTAAGATGGGGAAAAAGTTTAACAGATTCCACTTTCGTATCTCCTTCCGTTTGCCTCATTTATATCAGTTTTTACTGATATATAACCAAACTTATACATTATACATTGTAACAAAATAATAATCAAAGTTCAATACATATTTATATAATTAAAAACTTTTTTTGAATTTTCAGGGAAATTTTCTAATAGATATTGGAATATGAAAAATAAAGTGCTATAATAACTTTGTGTATATGATATCCAACGGAAAGGATAGTGCTTATGGATACTTCAATCTTCGAAACCTACGAATCAAATGTACGTTCATACTGCCGTAATTTTCCCGCAGTTTTCACCACTGCAAAGGGCTCTGTAATATATGCAGAGGACGGCAAGGAATATATCGACTTTTTCTGCGGTGCAGGTGCCCTTAACTACGGACACAACCACCCTTATATAAAGAGAAAAATCATAGAATACCTTGAGAGTGACGGCATCATTCACTCTCTTGATATGTTCACCGCCGCAAAGCGTGATTTCATTGAATTTTTCGAGAAAAATGTTCTTGAACCACGAGGCTTTGAGTACAAAATTCAGTTCCCCGGTCCAACCGGCACAAATGCCGTTGAGGCTGCGCTGAAGCTTGCACGAAAGGTAAAGAAAAGAAATAACATCTTTGCATTTATGGGTGCATTCCACGGAATGACTCTCGGCTCTCTTTCTATGACTACCGACAGAGATTCCCGCGAGGGTGCAGGCGTTGTTCTCACGGATGTGACTCATATACCCTCCCCCTATATGTTCCCTGACCTTGATGTTATAAACTATATGCAGACTCTCATTGATGATGACCATTCAGGCATTTCAAAGCCTGCAGCAGTTTTCATCGAGCCTGTACAGTCCGATGGCGGAATCTATGTTTTCAGCGAGAAATTCCTTCGTGACCTTCGCGAATTCTGTACCAGAAACGACATACTTCTTGTTTGTGATGACATTCAGGTAGGCTCTGCAAGAACAGGCACATATTTCTCCTTTGAGCGAGCAGGTATTGTTCCCGATATGGTTACACTTTCCAAGTCAATCGGCGGCTACGGTATGCCCTTCGCCCTTGTTCTTTTCAAACCGGACCTTGATGTATGGAATCCCGGTGAGCACAACGGCACCTTCCGCGGCAGTCAGCTTTCAATAATTGCCGCAAAGGCAGGTCTTGAGATTATGCTCAAAGAAAAGGTTGAAGAAAAGGTACAGAAGCAAAGCGCTATAATCGAGGAATACCTGAACAAAGCCAAGGCACTTCACCCCAACCTGGAGGTAAGAGGTGTGGGCTTTATGTGGGGACTTGACTGCAACAAGGTATGCCCGGATATGGTTTCCCGTAACATTGTAAAGGAATGCTTCAAAAACGGACTTATTGTTGAAAGAGCAGGTCGCTGCAACGATGTTGTAAAGCTTATGCCCCCGCTTCTTGCTGATGAAGAAACTCTCCGCAAGGGTATGGAAATCTTTGTAAGCTCTGTTGAAGCAACACTCAGAGCCTGCAACCTTATCTGAAAAATATAATACACCACAAAATCACGGAACGGACAAATGCCCATTCCGTGATTTTTTATCCCTTGATTTTAACAAAAAAACAGAGAAAAGCCGCCTCACGACAATTCTCTGTTTTTGTGTATTTTATTTATTGCGGCGCTTTTTGTATTTCTTAAGCTCAGCCACACACTCATCGGGAAGATCGCAATCTCCCACAGATACAACTGTTTTGTTGTAAAGACCTTTGAAATTGGAGCCGCCTGTCGCAAGAAGCTTATTCTTCTTTGCATACTTTGCGAAGCTCTCCTTTTCTTCAGCAGAAAGGGAAGGAGAATAAACCTCAATTCCGTCAAGACCTGCCTCAACAAGCTCATCAAGAAGCTTGTCATTTTTAAGGCGCTGGGGATTCACAAGCACAGCAATACCTCCTGCCTCGTGAATACTGTCAAGAACGCTGAATATATCCTCATATTCGGGCACATTATTCACATTACCCTCACGAGCAGGTGAAAAAAGCTCATCGTAAAGTTCACCGAAAATCTTATCTGCAAAGCCCGACTCCACAAGTGCGCGCATAATATGTACCTTGAAAACATTTGTGGCACCTGCTGCACACTGTGCAACAAATTCGGTGCTTATAGGAAATTTCTGTGCCACCTTAAGAGCCATAATGTGAGATGATTTCTTTCTGACAAGCATATTTCTTCTGCACAAGCCCTCAAGTCTGTCGGGAGAATCAGGACAATAGCACAAGAGATGAATTTCCTGTCCGTTGGTTTTGTCCGTACATGAAAGTTCCGCGCCTACAATAACCTCTACGCCGTGCCTGTCACCGATATTTTTTCCTCTTACCGTACCCGCAAGACAATCGTGGTCAGTAATAGCTATAGTTTCTATTCCTCTTTTTTTTGCAAGAATTATTAAATCTTCAATACCTAACGAGCCGTTAGACAATCTGGTATGACAATGTAAATCTGCTGACAAAATAATTCCTTCCTTTCTCACTTTTCCGCAATGTATTTCCAATATTTCCCTATGTATTTCCTCCAACAATTATGCTTTTCGCACACGGAACACGCCGTATATCAACAAAAAAAGCAAACAAATGGCGAATATACTCATATTCAGTATTTTACACCTTTTTTTAAAAAAAAGCAAGAA
>JAZSCI010000065.1:0-6041 GCA_045602865.1 Acutalibacteraceae bacterium | reverse complement strand
AGATGTAAGAAGTCTTGAGGGTGTTGCTCCCACTAAAAATCACGCAGTATTCACAATTGCAGTTCCTACTACCGCAGGTACTGCCGCAGAGGTTACAATCAACTATGTTATCACAGATGTTGAAAAGAAGAGAAAGTTCGTATGCGTTGGCGTTCACGACATCCCCGAGGTTGCTGTTGTTGACCCTGATATGATGTCCACAATGCCCAAGGGACTTACTGCTTCAACCGGTATGGATGCTCTTACCCACGCTATCGAGGGTTATATCACAAAAGGTGCATGGGAAATGACTGATATGTTCCACCTTAAGGCGATTGAGCTTATTGCAAAGCATCTTCCCGGTGCTTGTGAAAACACTCCCGAAGGCAGAGAGGGTATGGCTCTTGCACAGTATATTGCAGGTCAGGGCTTCTCAAACGTTGGTCTTGGTATTGTTCACTCTATGGCTCACGGTCTCGGTGCTCTCTATGACACACCCCACGGTGTTGCTAATGCTATTCTCCTTCCCTCTGTTATGGCTTACAATGCAGAGTGCACAGGCGACAAATACCGCGATATTGCAAAGGCTATGGGTGTTGAAAGCACAGAGGCTATGACAATCGAAGAGGCAAGAAAGGCTGCAGTTGATGCAGTTTATGCTCTCAACGAAAGGGTTGGTATTGCTAAGGATCTTAAGGGCATTCTCAAGGAAGAAGACATTCAGTTCCTCTCTGAAAGTGCATTTGCTGATGCTTGCCGCCCCGGTAACCCCAAGGATACAAGCGTAGAGGAAATCGCAGAGCTTTACAGAGCACTTCTTTAATTTCTGCAAATTACCCTTTTAAAAATCAATCGGCAGGTTGCGAAAGCAACCTGCCATATTTTTTGGATATATTCGAGCATCAAAGCTTATCCCCACACCACAAGCTCCAGGGATACACAGAAAAATCCGGAAGAGCGGTAAACTCTACGGTTTCACCCGTTTTCGGATGGGCAAAGCTTATTTTATGGGAATGAAGAGCAATTGTGCATCCCCGCTCCTTGCTTCCGTATCTGCCATCACCTGTCAACGGCGTTTTCCGCGAGGAAAACTGCACCCTTATCTGGTGAGTTCTTCCTGTATGGAGAAGCACCCTCACAAGGGCATTTTTATCATTCTTTTCCAGCACCGAGTATTCAAGGGAAGCCTCTCTGACACCCTTTCTCATTCTGTTCACAACAAATGAGCGGTTTTTCTTAGAATCCTTGAAAAGTAAGTCCTTGTATACATCTGCATCCTTCTGTGGTACTCCATCGGTTACGGCAAGATAGATTTTCTGAAGCTCTCCCCTGCTGACAGCACCCGAAAGGACCGCGGCACTCTTTTTATTTTTGGCAAAAACCATTACACCGCCGACCTCTCGGTCAAGGCGGTGTATAAGATAAACATTTTCCCTGCCGTTTTCAAGATATGACAATATCCCCTGCTCACCCTTCTGTGAGTTTTCACTGAGCACACCCGCAGGCTTGTTGATAACAAGAACATCCTCATCCTCGAAAATAACGGGGATTTTTATATTATCCCGGACAATATTCATATTAAAGCTTTGAGAAGCCGTGATAATTCACGAGAGCATCAATCTTCTTATTCTCCTTGCAAAGAGGACATTCGTGAGCCTTACAGTTAAAGTATCCGTCTAAATCCTTAGGATTGAAAACGGACTTAACATCAAAGTCACCGCATTTGTCTGTTGTTGCGAAAATCGAAGAAATTCCCACAACATTACCGCCGTAATACTTAACTGTATCAATAGCACTCTGTGCAGTTGTACCGGAAGCTACGGAAACGGCAAGAACAAGCACGTGCTTATCCTTAATCATAGGAACAATATTATCTCTGAAAATCATCTGTGAGCCGCTTGTCTGCTCAGGTGAGATAACATAAATTGTTTCGTGGGCATTGATATTTGCAATATTATTCTTTGTAAGCTCGTTTGCAAGGAATGCTCCCACTACCTCCATACCATCAAGACAGAGAATAGTGTCAATGATAGTATTAGTGTACTGATAATTGGAGCAAAGCTCCTGAGCCACAGCCTTTGCCTCTGAAACACGGGATTTCTGTGCAGCAACATCTATGTAATAATTACTGTGGGAATTACTTGTGGCAAAGTGTCCCTTTGCCACACGAAGAACGAGATTATTTCTCTTTATCTTAATTTTGAAATTTTCAGTTGTAGGCATTTTAAGCCCCCCTTAATATTACTTTTGTCCATTGTATAATAAATCTTTTGAAATTTCAATAAATTACACAAAATTTCTCACTTTGTACACACTCTTTTTGTTATTCTTCAATCATTTTTTCAAATTCATCCTCGGTAATAACCCTGATACCAAGCTCATTTGCCTTTCTAAGCTTACTACCTGCATCCTCACCTGCGAGAACAATGCTTGTTTTCTTTGAAACTGAGCCCGATGCCTTGCCACCAAGCTTTTCAATGATTTCCTGTGCCTCTCTTCTGCCGTACTTTGAAAGAGTGCCCGTAAGAACGAAGGTCATTCCCTTGAATCTGTCATCGGTTGCTTCCGAAAGGCTCTTCATATTAAGACCAAGTGCTTTGAATTCAGCTATCATACTCTTCATTTCGGGAAGCTGCAGGGTTGCTTTGACGGTTTTTGCGGATATTTCACCAATACCGTCAATTTCCTGAAGCTCCTCCATATCCGCTTCAAGAAGGCTATCCATATCCCTGAATCTGTTGGACAGAAGCTTTGCCGCCTTGAGTCCTATATGATGAATACCAAGGGCAAAGACCAGCTTATAAAGGTCATTTTCCTTTGATTTCTCAATTGCTTCAAGAAGATTAAGAGAGCTTTTCTCCCCCATTCTTTCAAGAGAAGCAATATCCATAGGAGTAAGTCTGTAAATATCCGATGCCTTGGATATCATTTTTTCTTCCACAAGCCGGGTAAGAACCGCCTCACCAAGACCTTCAATATCCATAGCATCACGGGAGCAGAAATGTATGAGCTTTCTTAAAAGCTGAGCAGGGCAATCAGGATTAACACAACGGATTGCCGCCTCGCCCTCCTCACGCACTGCCATACTTTGACAAGCGGGACATATCATAGGATATTCATATTCAGGATTTTCACCATTATGAGAGGAAACTGACAACACCTCGGGTATAATATCTCCTGCTTTTCTCACAACAATAGTATCGCCGATAGCAATATGCTTTTCCTTAATGAAATCCGCATTGTGGAGAGTGGCTCTGGAAACAGTAGTGCCTGCGAGAATAATAGGTTCAAACACTGCCGTAGCGGTAAGCACACCTGTTCTGCCTACCTGAATGTCGATATCAAGAAGCTTTGTTTCCTTCTCCTCAGGAGGGTATTTAAAAGCAACTGCCCATTTGGGAAATTTCGAGGTACTACCAAGACTTTCCCTTACCGCAAAATCATCCACCTTGATAACTGCGCCATCTATATCAAAATCGAGAGTTCCTCTTCTGTTGCCGATATCTTCAATAAAGGAAATCGCCTCATCAATTGTGGCACAGCGGTTATACTCAGGAATAGTAGCAAAGCCTAATTCACGAAGGTAGTCAAGGGATTCCTTGTGAGAGGAAAGCTCCTTTCCGCCTTCCTTCTGTTGAATGTTGAAAACGAAAATATCAAGCTTTCTTGATGCAGTAATTTTGGGGTTCTTCTGTCTTAATGAGCCTGAAGCTGCATTACGGGGGTTTTTAAAAGCCTTCTCTCCCTTAAGCTCCTGCTGCTGAGCAAGCTCATCAAAGGAGTCGTGAGACATGTACACCTCACCGCGCACCTCTAAATATGGCAGCTTTTCATTTAATTTCAAGGGCACAGAACGAATAGTTTTAACATTAGCCGTAACATCCTCGCCTACATCACCATCACCACGGGTAGATGCTCTCACAAGCACACCGTCACGATATTCAAGGGAGCAGGAAAGCCCATCAATCTTCTGCTCCACAACATAGTAAGCATCAGGAAAGATTTTCTTAACCCTCTCATCAAAGGCATAAAGCTCCTCTTTTGAAAAAGCATCCTGAAGGCTTTCCATCCTTACTGTATGCACAACCTTTTCAAAGGTAGTATCCTGATAGCCACCAACTCTATGAGTAGGTGAATCTGCTTTCAGAAGAGAGGGATATTCCTCCTCAATAGCGGAAAGCTCCCTCATCATCATATCATAGTCATAATCGGAAACATCGCTTTCGTTTCCCATATAATAAGCCTCAATACATTGATTAAGGATATCTGTCAGCTCTTTACAACGTTTTTCTGCGCTACTGAAATCCACAAACTGCGCCTCCTAAAGTTCGTAATACAATTATAATTTTACCAAAATTATATAATATTTTCAATAAATATTTGTCTCCAAAAAGGAATTAAATATGAATATCGGTGAAATTTTTCTTTTTTCGAAACCCTTCGAGTAATTTACTTGTCATTCTGTTTTCTTTGTTGTATAATTACTTTAGTATGTAGAAATTTCTGTCTGAAAGGAACGGATATTATGGAAACAGACAACAAAGTAACTACCGTAAGTGATTTTTTCGGATGCGATGTTTTTTCAGCTTCAGTTATGAAGGAAAAACTTCCCCAGGATGCATACGAAGAATTCCAGAGAACTCTCGAAACAGGTCACAGATTAGGGCTTGAGGTTGCCAATGTAATTGCCAACACTATGAAGGATTGGGCTATCGAAAAGGGAGCAACCCACTTCACACACTGGTTCCAGCCTCTCACCGGTGTTACCGCAGAAAAGCACGACAGCTTTATCACTCCCAAAAACGGCAGCGTTATAATGGAATTTTCAGGCAAGGAGCTTATTCAGGGTGAGCCCGATGCTTCCTCCTTCCCCTCCGGCGGTCTTCGCGCAACCTTTGAAGCACGTGGCTACACAGCATGGGATCCTACCTCCTTTGCATTTATAAAGAACGGTGTTCTTTGTATTCCCACCGCATTCTGCTCCTACGGCGGAGAGGCGCTTGACAAAAAGACACCCCTTCTTCGTTCTATGGAAGCTATAAACAAACAGACTCTCAGAATACTCCGACTTTTCGGTAATGAGGATGTTGTATCCGTAAAAACAACTGTTGGTCCTGAGCAGGAGTACTTCCTTATAGACAGCGAGGTCTTCAACAAGAGAAAGGACCTTGTATACACAGGCAGAACACTTTTTGGTGCTAAGCCCCCCAAGGGACAGGAGCTTGATGACCACTATTTCGGTGCAATCAAGCCCCGTGTAAAGGCATTTATGGATGACCTTGATAACGAGCTCTGGCGGCTTGGTGTTCTTGCAAAAACCGAACACAACGAGGCAGCACCTGCTCAGCATGAGTTGGCACCTATTTTTACAACTACCAATATTGCAACTGACCACAATCAGATTACAATGGAAACTATGCAGAAATGTGCCAAAAAACACGGTATGGTATGTCTTCTTCACGAAAAGCCCTTCAAGGGCGTAAACGGAAGCGGTAAGCACAACAACTGGTCACTATCCACAAACACAGGCACAAACCTTCTTGAGCCCGGTGAAACACCCTCGGAAAATGCTCAGTTCCTTTTGTTCCTTTGTGCAGTTATAAAAGCCGTTGATGATTACCAGGATTTACTTCGCGTTTCTATTGCATCTGCAGGTAATGATCACAGACTTGGCGGAGATGAAGCCCCACCTGCTATTGTTTCCATATTCCTTGGTGAGGAGCTTACTTCAATTCTCGAATCAATCGAAAACGATCAATCCTATGACGGAGCAAAGGAAAAAGAGCTTCTTAAGGTCGGAGTGCACGTTCTCCCCAGATTTCCCAAGGACACCACAGACAGAAACAGAACATCTCCCCTTGCTTTTACCGGTAATAAATTTGAATTCCGTATGCTTGGCTCTTCAGCCTCCGTTGCAGGTCCCAACACAACAATCAACACTGCAGTTGCAGAGGTTCTTTGTCAGTTTGCCGATGAGCTTGAGGCTGCAGAGAATTTCGAAAATGCACTTCACGACCTTATAAAGCGCGTAATCAAAAACCATAAGCGAATCATCTTCAACG
>JAZSCI010000064.1:0-3345 GCA_045602865.1 Acutalibacteraceae bacterium | reverse complement strand
GGCGGCTGTGGGCTTTGTGCTCGGCTGGAAGGCTGTATTGATAACGCTTTTTATGAGTGCGCTTTTGGGTGTTTTCTTTTCAATCGGAAGAAAATTGGTGACAAAAAAGGAGATGAAAGGGGTTATTCCCTTCGGTCCCTTCCTTGCCGCTGCATCGGCAATCTGTGCCTTTGTTGGTGAGGGTATATTTGACGCCTATTTTGAATTGTTCCTGTAATAACTGACATCGCTTTTTTGCATTATTTACTTTCTTTTTTCATAGATTTAACAAGTATCTGTGTTTCGTGTTAATAATATGAAGGGGGAGTATACAGATGTTTGTTTTTTCTTTTAAACTTAAAGGCTTAAAGAGGTTTATTCCTATCGTAATTGTCGGTGTGGCAGTTCTGGTGATTGTTGCATTGGTAATGGGATTTGGGGTTAGCCCTGATTCTTCAGATAAATCCGGGGATTTTATTAAGGGAAATACCCCTCAGGAGCGGATGGATTTCATTGAAGGCTATGGTTGGCAGGTTGATGAAAAGCCTCTTTCGGAACGGAATATAGTTATACCCGGTGAATTTGATGAGGTGTATCTGGGGTATAATGAAATTCAGCTTGATCAGGGCTTTGACCTGACAGAATACGCAACAAAGTCTGCAACTGTTTATACCTACAGAGTCAGAAACTATCCCGGATTTACTGGGGAAAATGATTATATATGTCTTAATCTTATGGTGTGTGAAGGGGTAATCATCGGCGGTGATGTATGCTCCACAAGACTCGATGGTTTTATGCACGGCTTTGACAGGGAGAATATATGAAAAAAGACAGAATTGATAAATTGATTGCAGCTCAGGGCTTGCTTTCCCGAAGTGATGTTAAGGCTATGCTGAAAAAGGGCGAGGTATCCGTTAACGGGCAAATCGTAAAGGATTCAGGCTTCAAGGTGTCTTACGAGGATGAAATTATCGTAAAAGGGCAGCCTCTTTTTCAGCAGGAGTTCGTTTATATTATGCTCAATAAGCCGAAGGGTGTGGTAAGCGCCTCGGATGATAAGAGAGATAAAACTGTCGTGGATATTCTTCCCGATGAATTAAAAAGGAAGAATCTCTTTCCTGCCGGCAGACTGGACAAGGATACAACCGGCTTTTGTCTTATTACCAATGATGGTGCCTTTGCTCACAGTATTCTTTCTCCCTCGCGACACGTAGATAAAACTTATATAGCCCGTGTTTCGGACAAGCTTGATTACGATAATGCGGTAAAAGCCTTTGCAGATGGTGTGGTTCTTGCAGACGGAACGGTTTTATTGTCAGCAGAGCTGGAGCTTGTTGAGGATTCAGCACAACCGGTCTTTAAGGTTGTGATCCGCGAAGGTAAATACCACCAGATCAAGAGGATGTTTGCTTCGTTAGGCGTAACTGTTATCGAATTGAAGAGGATTGCCATAGGTGGTCTTTCTCTTGATGAGGGGCTTTCGGAGGGTGAAGCTCGGTTGCTTACTGCCGATGAACTGTCATTTATAACCATTTAGTTCTTTTTTGCATTTAAAACAATTTTAGGGTGCTTAAAATAAACAAGTTGCATAAAAAAGTTTTGGAAATATAAAAAAAAGACTTGCAAAAGAGTCTAAAGTTGTGTATTATGTATAATTGTTGATGGACAAATTTGTTCAGTATTGAAAACGATTACGAATATAGCATTAAAATTATTGGAGGTCAAAACAATGTCCAATAGAATGTTTCAGAGTGTGATTTGCCAGATGCGCGAGGTAGTAGACAGAACTATCGGTGTTATTGATGAAAACGGCGCAATTATCTCCTGTAGCGATCTCGGCAGAATGGGTGAGGTAAAGAGTATCCCTGTTGCAGACATTTTCTCAAGCACAGAATATGTTTCCTACGATGGTTGTCTTTATCAGGCTTTTGGCACGCATCTTCGCCCTGAATATGCAGTTTTTGTTGAGGGTGAGGATATCGTAACACAGAATTACATAGGCATTCTCGCAGTTTCTCTTTCCAGCTTCAAGCAGTTTTATGATGAGAAATTTGACAGAAGCAATTTCATAAAAAATATTATACTTGATAATATTCTTCCCGGTGACATTTATCTCAAGGCAAGAGAGCTTCATTTCAGCAACGAAGCCTCGAGAGTTGTTCTCCTTATAAGACTTATTGATAAGAATGATGTTTCTGTATATGATGAAATCCAGAAGCTCTTCCCTGATAAGACAAAGGATTTTGTTATTAATATCAGTGAATACGATATTGCTCTTGTTAAGGAAGTAAGAAGTGATATAGATGGCAAGGATCTTGAAAAGCTTGCTCGCTCCATTTCGGATGCGCTTTCTTCCGAGTTCTATACTCACGCTAATATTGGTATCGGTACACCTGTTGTAGGTGTCAAGGATCTTGCTCGTTCCTTCAAGGAGGCTCAGGTAGCTCTTGAGGTAGGTAAGGTATTCGATACAGAGCGAAATATTGTCAGCTACAATCATCTTGGTATTGCAAGACTTATTTATCAGCTTCCCACAACTCTTTGTGATATGTTCCTTAAGGAAATATTCAAGATTGGCTCTATTGAAACACTTGACCAGGAGACGCTTTTCACAATTCAGCGCTTCTTCGAGAACAACCTCAATGTTTCCGAGACATCAAGAAAGCTTTTTGTACATCGTAACACTCTCGTTTACAGACTTGAAAAGATCAAAAAGCTCACAGGTCTCGATCTCAGAGAGTTTGATGATGCTATTGTGTTCAAAGTAGCACTTATGGTTAAGAGGTACCTTGATGCGAATCCCGTAAAATATTAATTAATTATTAAATTAGCACATTTTATTACAAAAAGGGTTACATTTTGTAATAAGGTGTGCTATAATTTGTTTCGTGATGCTTTGGGCATCTGATAAAAGAGAATTTAAACAGATTGGGTGTTGAATTTGATAGAATTTAAAAATGTTTCAAAGGTGTATGAGGACACCAAAACAAAAGCGCTCTCGAATTTCAATATAAAGATTGAAAACGGAGAATTTGTTTTTATTGTTGGTTCCTCGGGTGCCGGTAAGAGCACACTTCTCAAGCTTATGATGCGAGAAGAGGTTGCATCTGAAGGCAGTATCAGTATTAACGGTTATAACCTTAATACAATGAAGAAGAGGCATATTCCGTTCTTCAGAAGAACTCTCGGTATTGTTTTTCAGGATTTCAGACTTATCCAGACAATGAACGTTTACGATAATATTGCTTATGCTATGAGAGTTATCGGTATTCGTGAGTCTGTAATCAGAAAGAGAGTACCATACCTTCTTGGTCTTGTGGGACTTAATTCAAAGGCGCGTTCAAAGCCAAGTCGGAGGCCAAGCGG
>JAZSCI010000063.1:0-2255 GCA_045602865.1 Acutalibacteraceae bacterium | reverse complement strand
GTTACCGGCATAGTGGATGAGGGCAGCAGAAAGCTTGTTTTTGCAGGAAGCAAAATGTACAAGGGTAAGGCGGTTATTATTGCGGTTGGTGTTCACCACAGACAGCTTGGCTTACCTAATGAAAACCAGCTTGTAGGAAATGGTGTGTCCTACTGTGCCGTATGTGACGGTGCATTCTTCAAGGGACAGACAGTAGGTGTTGTAGGCGGCGGAAACTCCGCACTTCAGGAAGCGGTGCTTCTTTCCGATATATGCGAAAAGGTGTATGTTTTCCAGAACCTTCCTTTCTTTACAGGTGAGCAGAAGCTTATTGACATTCTTTCCCGGAAGGAAAATGTTGAGCTTATAACCCAGGTTACCGTTAAGGAGCTTAAGGGCGACAAGGAGCTTGAGGGAGTAGTTCTCAACGGAGTAAATACTGAAAGAGAAATTCCTCTTAACGGACTTTTCGTTGCAATAGGACTTGAGCCCAAAAACTCTGCCTTCAGTGAGTCCGCGGCGCTTGATGAAAACGGCTATTTTGATTCAGGTGAGGACTGTGTTACGAAAACAGAGGGTATCTTCGTTGCAGGTGACTGCCGTAAAAAGAGCATAAGACAGATAACAACTGCCTCTGCAGACGGTGCCGTAGCGGCGCTTGCAGCGTGCAGATATATTGATAATAATTAACAAATTGTAAAATGACAGCAGATTGTAGAATTTGCTGTCATTTTGTGTTATTATATGAGCATACGGCTCTCCTGATACGGGGAGTTTACGGAGGTGTTTTTTTATGGTTGAAATAGGTGAAGAGGAAATAATAACTCTTGATAATATAGCAGACGGCTTAAGTGATGAGCGACCTGACAAAAAGAGAAAGCAGGAGAGAAAGCAGGAAAAAAAGAAAGAAAAGAAGAATAAGGAAAAGAAAGGGGATTCCCCCAAGAAAAAAGGCAGATTTTCCTTGAAAATGAAGCTTCTGGCGGCATTTTTGGCCGTTGTGATTCTTGCAACCTCAGGGTATCTTGTGGTTGTATTCGGAAATATTCCCTTTGTTGTAAAATGGAGAAATATCTGGATAGAAACGGCTATGACTACCGACCAGCACAAATGGCTTGCAACCGCCTTTTTCCCCGATAAGCTTATAAAGGAAATTATGAGCAATCAGGTGGATATAAAGGATATAAGCGTTACCGATGTGTATGGTGAGAAAAGTGATGATGTCCTGGGACAGAAAAAGCTCATCGTTGGCGAAAAGGACAAGTTCGGAAATGTTGTTTTTGCCAATGACATTGAGCAGGGAATAGTAATCCTTCAGGTGAAAAGCAGTAATTTTGTAGGCAAGCTTGTGCTTGTGGATTCTCCTGAAAGAGTGGTTCTTGCATCAACCGATTACAAGGGCTCCAGGGGTGAGTTTATCTGCGATTATCTCGAAAAAGAGGATGCGATTGTGGGTGTCAATGCTTCGGGCTTCATTGATAAGGGCGGAGTAAGCCTTGGTGGAGAAATCTCGGGACAATGTGTTTCCGGAGGTGAATATTGGGGAAGCTACGATTCCCGATATACTCTTGTAGGCTTTGACAATAATGACCGACTGGTTGTGGGCGGTATCGAGAATTGGGAGGAGTACAATATCCGTGACGGCTTCCAGTACAGACCTTCACTCATTATAAATGGTGAAAAAGTGGTTGAGGATTCTGCAGGCTGGGGACTTCAGCCCCGTACAGTTGTGGGGCAGTGTGAAAACGGAGTTGTTCTGCTTCTGGTTATTGATGGCAGACAGGTAGGATATTCCTTGGGTGCTACTATGGAGGATTGTGCCGATATCCTTCTTCAGTACGGTGCGGTTACGGCAGGTGCCTGCGATGGCGGCTCATCTTCGGTTATTGCATACAACGGTGAAATTATCAACGAGCCCTCTACAAATATGCCCACAGGCAGATACCTTCCCAATGCCTGGGTGGTAAAGAGAAAGTAATAGTCAGCTGCCGGCGATTAGCAAATAGCTGTTTGTTTCAATAGAACAACCGTAGGGAATGGGCATTGTCCGTTCCGTTTGAAATAACCCGAATTAAACAACAACCTACAGAACGGAAAACAAATATCTGTTCTGTGGGTTTTGTTTTTAAGAATCCTCCACCATCGCAAGCGATGGTCCCCCTCCTTTCGAAAGGAGGTAGCACGCAGCTATAGGCTTTTTCTTGCACAAAATAAAGGGGTGTTTTTTGTGGATTTATGCTATTTAAATGTTATGTAAAAATATGGTAATATAAAGT
>JAZSCI010000062.1:0-8682 GCA_045602865.1 Acutalibacteraceae bacterium | reverse complement strand
TTCAATCAGCCCATCGCCTATGCGCAAAAGGTGGGAGAACTGTCCAATATGCTTGCCAACGGCCACATTTTGGTGCAGCGGTTTGGGGACATTTTGGACGGAAAACGAACGTGGGAAAAGGAATTGAGCCATTCTAACCTGAAGCCTACCCTTCCCGATGCGGTTGCGGGTGATATTACGGCAGCAATTCCTTACCGAGCCATGACAAATATCATCAACTTTATCCACGCATTGGATCACGTGGTTCCCGGCTTTGCATCTACGGAAACCCTGCTCTATTCCCCCGAACTGAAGTTCTACAGCAATCGGGTAGACATGGACAAAGACTTTAACACCAACGTACCGGGGCTCTATTGCTTGGGAGATTCCAGCGGTTGGACCCGGGGCCTGATGATGGCATCGGTCATGGGGGTTCTCATGGGACGGAGATTGGCGGAGAAGTAAGTTTTGAGGGAGATGCAATCCTTACACCGAAAGAATTTTAATCATAAGGTTCTGCAGCGGTTTTATACCGACCGTTGCAGAACCTTTTCTTTTCGACGGATATTGACAAAATCCGACAACCATGGTATAATATGTTTGCTACACAAGTTTATATTTTTTCTTATCCGTGGGAAAATACTTTGGTAAAAGGTGTTTTCTCTCTTTGCCTATATTCTCGTGGGTAGATGTATTTGTGTGACAACAATGAGGGTTACACTTTTTCGGTGTGTTCCTTCATTGGAGCACACTTTTTGTTTAAGGAGAGATTAGAATGAAATCCGATGCCGAAATGTATCAGAAGATGTATATTAAACTGTTTAATACAATTACAGAGGTTTTTGAGAATTTGTGATAACGAAAAATGTATTGGATTATTAAAGAAAGCACAGAAAGAAGCTGAAGATATTTATATTACTTATTATGAATGATTTTCTGTCTACCCGTATGGTCTATCTCATAATTATCCCAATATATAAGTTCACTGACGGTTACGAATTCGTAGCCGTCTTTTTCTAATTTGGTGAGTATTTTATCAAGTGCCTCGGGTGTGTTTTCTACTCCGTTGTGGAATAAAAGAATTGAGCCGTTTTTCGTTTTCTCTGTAACACGATTATACATTTCCTCAACAGAGAGTAACTTCCAATCAAGAGAGTCAACATCCCATTGTATCATCATCATATCCAATTCCCCCGAGGCGTTAATGCTTTGATTGTTGTAGTCACCACTGGGGGCACGGACAAGTTTTGTTGAATGTCCCGTGATCGCCTTTATCTTTTTGTTACATTCCAGGATTTCTGTTTGTATTTCCTCATAGCCTATACGGCTGAAAGATGCGTGTGTGTCGGAGTGATTTCCTATTTCGTGACCTGCTTTATAAAGCTTTTTTACTGCATCGGGGTTTTTCTCAACCCAATCGCCTACAACGAAAAATGTGGCTTTTGCATTGTGTTTGCCAAGAATATCAATCAGTAAATCCGTATCTTCCGCCGACCAGGCGGCATCAAAGGTTATGCTGATTTTCTTGTCCTCTGTTTCTACACTATAAATCGGTAAAAGTCTTTTTTGTGTCATTGTGGGAACGCTTATGTGGTGTATTGTCAGTGCAGAGGAAATTATTGTAACCACAAGAAGTCCCGTAAGAAAAACTGTATTGATTTTTATAATTAAATAACGCAAAAAATCACCTCGGGAAAGTTTATTCCCAAGGTGATTTATTTATGTCAATACTCTGATTCGAGAACGGCTTCAGCACATTTTATGCCGTCAACCGCCGCAGAAACTATACCGCCCGCATATCCTGCACCTTCACCGGAAGGATAAAGTCCCCTAAGCTTTGTTGCCTGATAAACATCGTCACGACAAATTCGGATGGGGGATGAGCTTCGGGATTCCGGTGCAGTAAGAACTGCATCATAGAGATTAAAGCCGTGAAGCTTATTGTCGAAATCCTGAATAGCACCGGCAATAGTGTCCGTAACCTTTTTCGGAAGAATTTTTCTCAGGTCAGAAGGGGTTACTCCTGTTGGACACGATGGGTTTACGCTTCCCATTTTTTTAGATTCCTTGCCTTTGAGAAAATCGCCTAAAAGCTGTGCAGGTGCAGTGTAATCACCGCCGCCGCATCGGAAAGCCTTCTGTTCAATATCCCTTTGCAGATACATGCCTGCGAGGGGATGATCACTGTCGAATGGTGGTTCAATTCCCACAAGCAGGGCGCAGTTTGCGTTTTCCTTGTCACGGGCATATTCACTCATTCCGTTTACAACCATACCGCCTTCCTCGGAGGATGCGGCAACAACTGTGCCGCCGGGACACATACAGAAGGTGTAAAGACCTCTGCCGTGAGGCGGGTGACAAGACAATTTATAATCAGCCGCAGGAAGAAGGGGTGAGTTCCATAGCTTTCCGTACTGTCCTTTGTTTATATGCTCCTGAGGATGCTCGATTCGTGTTCCGACTGAGAAGGGCTTTTGTATAATATCCAAGCCCTTTGCGTGGATGAGCTCAAAGGTATCTCTTGCAGAATGTCCTATGGCAAGAATCAGCGCATCGGTTTCAATATCCTTTGTTGTGCCGTTCTTTTCCCGATATGTTATGCCGTGGACAAAGCCGTTAGCCGTTATTATATCCGTAAGCTGAGTGTTGAAAAGAACCTCGCCGCCCAACCTGATTATTTCATTACGAAGATTTTTTACGACTGTCTTAAGCTTGTCTGTGCCAATATGGGGAGTTGCCGAATAAAGGATTTCCTCAGGCGCTCCGAACTGAACAAATCGCAAAAAAACCTCTCTGCAGCGGCTGTCCTTTATGCCTGTTGTGAGCTTACCATCGGAAAAGGTTCCGGCACCGCCTTCGCCGAATTGCACATTAGAGTTTGTGTTGAGAATTCTGTTTGTCCAGAAATTTTCAACATCTCTTGTTCGTTCATCCACATCGCTGCCACGCTCAATTACAAGGGGACAAAGACCTGCTTTTGCAAGGGTGAGTGCAGCAAACATTCCTGCAGGACCAAAGCCTACGACCACGGGGCGCAAATCAGATTGCCTCTTGATAGGTGGCAGTATATATTCGTATTTTTCTGTGATAAACGCTTTTGATGGCGCGAATCTCGCGATTAAGCTTTCTTCGTTAAGATCTGTTTCAATATTAACGGAATAAACAAGAAAAATATTATCCTTGTTACGGGAATCTATTGAGCGCCTTGCCAGGGAAAAATCTGTAATATCAGATTCCTTTATTTTCAGTACCTTTGCGGCAGTTTTTTTGATATCCTCGTCGGTAGAGCCAAGAGGCATTTTGATTTCATTAATTCGTATCATACTTTACTTCCTGTGTATTTTGCTGCGTTATGTCCTGCGATTCTGCCGCTTGTCCATGCAAGGTGAAGGTTGTAGCCTCCGCAATCTCCGTGCATATCAAGAAGCTCACCACAAAGGAATAAGCCTTTCTTTTTTAGTGACATAAGAGTTTTTTTGTTAATTTCATCTGCGGGAATCCCGCCACATGTGACCTGGGCATTTTCAAAGCCCCTTGTACCTGAAATATCAATTGTGAAACCGGTCATTTCTGCCGAGAGCATATTAATTGTCCGTGAGTTGAGCTCTTTGCAGAGTGTATTCTGCGGGAGTCCTGCTCTGTTTATAATTGCATAGCAAAGCTTAAGATTTATAAATCCGTTCAGAAGATTTTCTATTGTTGCTTCGGGATGCCTTTTTGCAGAAATAAGTATTTCCTCTCTTAGTTCATCCTCGGTGTATTCAGGGCAAAGATTAAGCTCAAGGCTAATGCTTTTGTTATTCTTGCAAAGGTGGGAAAGATTCATAACAGGGATGCCCGATACGGCTTTCTCTGTAAATTGAATTTCACCTTCCTCAGAGCCTGAAAGCTTGTTGCCCAAGAATAACCTTGCTTCGGCTTCGCACCGTACACCCTTAAGAAGCTTTAGCTTGCTATCTCTGAAAACGAGTCCGCATAAAGCGGGATAAAGCGGTGTAGTAGTATGCCCCAAATTCTTCAGGGCAGGGAGTATTGAGCCGTCGGAGCCGTGTATAGGCGAAGCCATTCCGCCGGTGGCAATAATAACACAATCAAATTTCTCGCCGTTGACAGAGAAGCCTTCTTTGAGTGGCTGTATATGGGTAACGGGTGAGTCAAGCCTGAGCTGTATGTTGTTGTGCTTTATGAATTCCAATAAGGCTTCGTGTATGGTTGAAGCCTGCTGCGAACGGGGGTAAACTCTTTCGTTCTCTGCATAAGTATGTATACCAAGCTCTTTGAAAAAGCCTTCCGAATCAGCAAAGCTTGAGGTGAGGATTGCTTTCAGAAGCTCGTTATCTCCGTAAAAGTGCTTTGGTGAAAGATCCCTGTTAGTGAAATTGCATCTGCCGTTGCCGGTTGCGAGTATTTTCTTGGCGGCTTTATTCATTTTTTCTAAAATAACAATTTCTGTGTCGGGTGCTTCTGTCCGTGCTTCGATTGCTGCACAGAGTCCTGATGCGCCTGCACCGATTATAGCAATTCTATTTTTCAGAGAAAACACCACCTTGTCACCTTTTGTATTATATCCAAGACATTATTATATAATAAAATTATCTGTCTTACAATAGAAAAAGGGGATTTGTTAAATCTTTTCGTTATTTGTAATTGCAAATCGGGGTTTTGGGAGTGTTAAAAAAGCTGTCAAAATATCATATATAAAATTTTTTGTTACAAACATACATTTTTTTGGTATAATGCTTTAAATTATGCTTTTTTGGAGTGTTGATATGAATAATTCTTATATTTCTATGACAAAGGATGAGCTCGCTCTTGAGTTTTCTCGTGTCAGCAAAGAATTTGAAGAGCTTAAAGCCCGGGGACTTTCTATTGATATGTCCCGAGGAAAGCCCGGTGCAGATCAGCTTGATATTTCCGATGGAATGATGGATGTATTTTCTGATGGTAATTTCAAGGCGGAGAACGGCTTTGATGTTAGAAATTACGGTCTTCTTGATGGTATTCCCGAGTGCAAGAGGCTTTTTGCCGACCTTCTTGAGGTTAAGCCGGAGAATATTATTGTAGGTGGAAACTCAAGCCTTTCCCTTATGTTTGATTATGTTTCACAGTGTATGTTTACAGGTGCAGGCTTTGAGCCCTGGTCAAAGCAGGGTACAGTAAAATTCCTTTGCCCTTGTCCCGGCTATGACAGACATTTTGCAATCTGCGAATATCTGGGTATTGAAATGATTAATATTCCTATGACTGCAAATGGTCCCGATATGGATGCAGTTGAAGAGGCTGTGAAGGATAGTGCAGTTAAGGGCATGTTCTGTGTGCCCAAGTATTCCAATCCTCAGGGAATAACATATTCCGATGAAACCGTACGAAGAATTGCAGAGCTTGATGTTGCTGATGATTTCAGAATCATCTGGGATAATGCGTATCTTGTTCACGATCTTTCAGACACAAGCGACAGCCTTCTTAACATTTTTGATGTTCTGCCCGAGAAGAATAAGAACCTTATTGTAGAGGTTGCTTCTACTTCAAAGATTTCCTATCCAGGTGCAGGTGTTTCGTGCTTGGCATCATCGGTTGAAAATGTTAAGGAGATTCTTAAAAGACTTACAATTCAGGCTATCAGCTATGACAAGGTTAATATGCTTCGCCATGTGAAATTCTTTAAGGATGTTGAGGGCATCAAGAATCATATGAAGCTTCATGCAGCGATTCTCAAGCCTAAATTTGATGCAGTAATTGATACTCTTAATGCTGATTTGTCAGGACTTGAAATAGCTGAATGGAATGTTCCTAACGGCGGATATTTTATCAGTCTTGATGTTACTGCCGGTAGTGCTTCCCGTGTAGGTGTTCTGTGTAAAGAAGCAGGTGTAACACTTACAAATGTTGGTGCTACATTCCCTTACGGCAAGGATCCCTCTGACAGTAATATCCGTATTGCACCTACCTTCCCCACAGCAGAGGTTCTTTCTCAGGCTGTTAAGGTGCTTACAACTGCCGTTAAGCTTGCTTGTCTTGAAAATCTTTGTAAATAAGGTGATTTTATGATAAGAATAGGACACGGATATGATGTCCACGCCTTTGCTGAAAACAGAAAATGTATAATAGGCGGAGTGGATATTCCTTGTGAAAAGGGCCTTTTAGGACATTCGGATGCTGATGTGCTTCTTCACGCGATTTCAGACAGTCTTTTAGGTGCCGCTGCATTAGGGGATATAGGTAAGCATTTTCCTGATACCTCTCCCGAATATGCAGGTGCAGATAGTCTTGAGTTGCTTAAACGTGTTTGTTGGCTTATATCTGATCTGGGCTATAAAGTTGTGAATATTGATGCTACGGTTATTGCCCAGATGCCGAAATTAGCGCCGCATATTGATAAAATGAGAGAAAATATTGCTTCTGCCATAGGCGTAACGCCTGAGTTTGTCAGCGTTAAGGCTACAACCGAGGAGAAGCTTGGCTTTACCGGAAAAAAAGAGGGTATTGCCGCTCATTGTGTCTGTCTTATTGAAAAATAATTTTTCTGAATATCTTTACACTTGCTTGTATTTCCTGCATATTATGAAACAGGCAGAGGAGCCGTTTTTTGTTGGTTTTCTGCCTGGAGTGGGTAAGGTATATCCGAACCAGCCTTAAACGGCGATGTTTCGGTACTTTTGCCCGATTTGCCTTTGAAAGGCTAAACTTAATAGGGAAGGGTTTATATGAGCAAAAAAGGTATTAAGGTTACCTCTGTCACCTTTGCAATGAAGGGTAGAGACCTGTTACAAAAAAATGGCTATAAAGCCTATTTAACCCGCAACCCTGAGCCTGACTCGGATGAAGGTTGCGGGTATGTTATTTATGTGAACAATATTGATGATAAATGCTTTAACATACTTGCAAGAAGCGGTATAAAGGTTATGGGTACGGTTGATCTTGGTGATGTATTATGATTTATCTTGATAATGCAGCAACAAGCTATCCGAAGCCACCGGAGGTTATTCGTGCTATAACAGAAGCAACGAGTATTTATGGAGCCAATCCGGGCAGGAGCGGACACGATATGTCGGTTGCTGCTGCTATGAAGGTGTACGAGGCACGGGAGGTTCTGAATGATTTTTTTAATGGGTACGGAAGTGAGTACGTCAGCTTCTTTCCTAATTGTACCTACGCTTTGAATGCTGCAATAAAAGGTCTTGTAAAAAAGGGCGATCACATTATTGTGTCCTCGTTGGAGCATAATTCTGTTCTCAGACCTGTTCATAAGCTCAGGGAGAGAGGAATAGCGGATTATAGTGTTTTCGAGGCTTCTTCTCGTGCTGATGAGGTTCTTGAAAGCATACGAAAAAAGCTTCGTTTTAATACCCGCTTGTGTGTGATTACTGCCGTGTCAAATGTCTTCGGTACAATTTTACCCTTGAAGGAAATTTCCCGATTTCTTCACAAAAGGGGGATTCGCCTTATTGTGGATGGCGCTCAGGGTGCGGGCGTAATTGATATCAATATGAAAGAAATTGATATTGATTGCCTTTGTGTACCCGGTCATAAGGGCTTGTGGGGGCCTATGGGTACGGGTGCTCTCCTTCATAAAGGTGCACTTTTGGAAACTCTTACAGAAGGCGGTACAGGTACCCGAAGCCTCGATCTTGTCCAACCCGCAGAATATCCTGAAAGGCTGGAAAGCGGTACCCTGAATGTTTCGGGTATATGTGGCTTGAGTTGTGGTACAAGACTTGTAAAGGAATATGGCATTGACAAGATTTTTGAGGAGGAAACAGAGCTTTGCCGTGAGCTTTTCTATGGGTTGAAAGAGCTTTCGGGTATTGAATTGTACGAAGAGAAGTACGACAATAAAGCAAGGGCTCCGCTTCTGTCTTTCAATGTTAAGGGCTTGAATAGTGAGAAAACTGCAATGCTTCTGAATAGAGAGGGCTTTGCAGTAAGAGGCGGGTATCATTGTTCGCCTTTGGCTCATTTGTACAATGGCACAAAGAGAAATGGCACGGTCCGGGTGTCTCCGTCTCATTTTAATACAAAAAAAGATATAAAAAATCTGTTAAATTTCCTTCCAAAAATTTGCATTATATAGTTATATATGATATAATAAAGAATATATTGGGTAATAATGTAAAGAAACAGGAGGCGTTAAAGCCGATGAGTGAATTTTTTTCCGGTATTCTTGACTCTTTCGAGGTTGTGTGGGGTGCCCTGCTAAGCTTCGGATTTATGGATTTTGTTGATGTGTTGCTTGTAACCTTTGTTGTGTATGAGGGTATCAAGCTTATACGGGGCTCCCGTTCATTCCAGCTTTTTAAGGGCTTGATGTTCCTTGGAGTAATATTCCTTCTTGTTAAGGTTGCGGAAATGAATACAAGCTATTACATCCTTTCATATCTTGTGAAAAACGGTGTTCTTATTCTTGTTGTTCTTTTTGCTCCGGAGCTTCGTAACATACTTGAAAAATTCGGAAGAAGAAGGCTTTCGGTCTTCGGCTTGCCGGGCATCAGAAACAAGGTTGATTACACAAAGGTTGTTTCTGATACCATAAATGATTTCTGTAAGGCTGCGGGTGATATGAGTGAGACCAAAACAGGTGCTCTCGTTGTGTTTGAAAAGGATTCGCCCTTGCAGGATATCATTGGTACGGGAACTGTTATTGATGCCAAGTCCTCTCCTGAGTTATTCGGAAGTCTTTTCTTTAAAAACTCTGCTCTTCACGAT
>JAZSCI010000061.1:0-2189 GCA_045602865.1 Acutalibacteraceae bacterium | reverse complement strand
CTTCCGAAGAAGTGCTTTTATTTTTGGCTGGGGAGGCGGGATTCGAACCCACGGATGCAGCAGTCAAAGTGCTGTGTCTTACCGCTTGACGACTCCCCAGAATATATCCTATTAAAAAAATCGCAAAATCCCACGACTTTGCGATTAAAAATGGGGTGGATAATCGGATTCGAACCGATGGCCTCCAGGGCCACAACCTGGCGCTCTAACCAACTGAGCTATACCCACCATACAGACGGTGTGCTTCACACACCGCTTGTGTATTATATAGTAATAAAATGCTTTTGTCAATAGGAAAAACCGAGTTTTTTCTCATTTTTTTAACCACGTTGCAGGGGAGAAGCAGAGAAGCAGAGGGAATATCTCAAGTCTGCCGAGAAGCATTGCTGCGGTGAGTATAATTTTTGAAAAAACAGAGTATTCCGAGAAGTTTCCTGCGGGACCCACAACACCGAGTCCGGGGCCTATATTATTAAAGCAGGCTACGGTTGCGCTGAAGTTTGTTTCAATGTCAAAGTTATCTATGCTCAAAAGAAGGAAAATCACAACCACAGAAGCAACATATACCGTAAGATAGGAGTTTGCGCTTGAAAGGGTCTGTTCATCGAGACGCTTGCCCTCAAGCTTCAGCGTTCTTACGCTTCGGGGATGAAGCAGGCGGTGAAGCTCTCTTCTCATACCCTTGACAAGAATAATCACACGGGAGACCTTGAGACCGCCGGCTGTGGAGCCTGCACACGCACCCATAAACATAAGAATCAGAAGAAGTGTCTTTGAAAAGCCGGGCCACAGATTGAAATCTGCCGTGGCATAGCCCGTCGTGGTCATAACAGAGGAAACCTGGAAGGCTGAAAGCCTCAGAGCCTCGGAGAGTCCCTCACAGCTGTCATAGATATTAAAGGTAATAAGAGCGCAGGAGACGACCGCAACGCCAACATATACCCAGAGCTCCGAGCTTCTGAAAACGGATCTGATGCGTTTTAATAAAATGAGATAATAAAGATTGAAGTTAATGCCGAAAATAAACATAAACACCGCAATTACCCATTGTATTACAGGGGAGTATGAGCCTATTGAATCGGCTTTTACTCCGAAGCCTCCCGTGCCTGCAGTACCGAAGGTATGCACGACAGCTTCAAATAAAGGCATTTTGCAAAGCACAAGGATTACAATTTCCGCAAGGGTCAGAACAATATAAATAAGATAAAGAATCTTAGCGGTTTCCTTTGCCTTGGGAACAAGCTTGTCCACTATGGGACCGGGCATTTCCGCACGCATAATGTGAATTGAACGGTCGGGCAGCTCCTGAGAGAGTGCAAGGACGAAAACAAGAACACCCATACCGCCTATCCAATGTGTAAAGCTTCGCCAGAACAGAAGTCCCTCGCTCATTCCTTCTATATCCGTGAGAATTGAAGCGCCTGTTGTGGTAAATCCGCTGACTGTTTCAAACAGCGCATCAAAAAAAGAGGGGATTTCACCTGAAATTACAAAGGGAAGACAGCCTATAACGGACATTATTATCCACGCAAGGGAAACAATAACAAAGCCCTCTTTGGAATAAATACGTTTGTTATCCGTTTTGCAGAGAAATATCAGAGGAAGGGCTATAATTACCGCCACGGCTATTGTTATAAGAAAAGCCGGGGTACAGCTGTTGCCGTACATAATACTGACAATAAGCGGCAGAACAAGAAGGGCTGCTTCTGCCCACAGAATTTTTCCGAGAATATTGAGAACAATTTTTTTATTCATAAAACCGTCCCCTTATTTCATTATATCGGACAGGTCCTGAAGCCTCTTCTGACCTGCAATAACGATAACGCGGTCGCCGGACAGAATAACATCGTCACCTGCGGGGATAATAGCTGTTCTGCCTCTGATAATACCTGCAATAAGAATCTGCTCCTTGAAGGAAAGATTTTTAAGAGGTGTCTGGATACCCGTAAAATCAGGGCCTACCTTGAATTCAAGGGCTTCAATATTTGAATCCATCAGCTTATAGAGTGTTTCTATCTGACTGCCCATAGAGTTTTTAAGGGCACGTGCATAACGTGTGAGAATGTTTGCGATTATTTTCCTGGGTGAAACGCTGCAGTCAATTTCCATATCATCGGCAATTTCCTGAAGCTCCTCACGGTTAACCTTTGTGATAACCTTAGGAACGCCCTTTTTCTGTGCGAAGTAGG
>JAZSCI010000060.1:0-4760 GCA_045602865.1 Acutalibacteraceae bacterium | reverse complement strand
TGGTCCGAGTAGCGAGACTTGAACTCACGGCCTCTTGACCCCCAGTCAAGCGCGCTACCAACTGCGCCATACCCGGACAACGTGATATATATTATCACATCTTAATCCGTTTTTCAAGGGGTAAAGTGAAATTTTTTTGTGTATTATGTAATTTTTTTCAAAAGAGGCTTATTTTACGGTATAGAACACTACTCCGTAAGGGTTAAGAGTTGTATCAAGCCGGATTTTGCCGTCAACCACCTCATATTCTGCGGTTACGGGCTTAAGCTGAGAGCATTCTGTGTACTTGTCATAAAGCTCGTTGAAATAAATCTCTCTTGCTTTCTCATCTGCAAGGGTAACG
Organism: Acutalibacteraceae bacterium; assembly: GCA_045602865.1. Taxonomy (GTDB): domain Bacteria; phylum Bacillota; class Clostridia; order Oscillospirales; family Acutalibacteraceae; genus DTU089. Next base: position 4,417 of record JAZSCI010000060.1, on the reverse strand, counting down.
GGACTGTCGATCTGAGGATCATCCGGAGACCAGGAGAACATATCATCTGTGATGTTGTATTTCTTTCTGTCCTCAATCCATTCATCGAAATAGTTGCAGCTGTCATCGATCATATATGAGGTTATGGTAACGGTTTTGCCGTCAAACTGAGGAGCATATATATCAAGACTCAGCTCGGCATTTTTGTTGTAATCAAGATTGTTTCTGAAGTTATAAGCCATAATATGAAGCTCCTGTGCTTCCTCGTTGTATGCGGCTAATGCATCAACCTCTGTTCCCGGAATGTAGGAAAAGCCGTTTTTCTTTGTTTCGGCAAGAGTTGAACCCTGGAAAAGTGCGGCATTTTTTGCTACATGGTAGCTTACTGTGGGATTTCCCTGGATAAAGCCGTTTGATAAATAAGACCAGGCAGAGAAATAGCTTATGTCATTTTTGAACATCTGAGCGATAAGTCTTGCATCATAGGCACCCTGATAGGAGTAGCCGCAGGTTCTTGTAAGAAGCTCAGCGCTTGTGCTTCCCGAGGATGTGCCTTCAAGGATTCTGCCTTCATCTATGCCGTATATAAGGTCATTGAGTCCGTATTTTTCAGCGGTATCACGAAGATAATCTATTGTTTCGGGCAGGGTTTTTCCGTCTGTGAATTCTTCGGGGGTGCTATTATAGAAGCTTCCTGACAGATAGCATACGCGAGTGCCTGTTTCACCGGTTTTGTAGTTTGTTCCGGTTGCACAATGCTTTATAAATTCAGCTTCATCCCAGAGTCCTTCCGTAACTGTCATGGAGTGTGCGCCAACAAAAACATCCTTGCCGATGGAATCCTGAAGGGCGGCAACACTGTAATCGTAGAGCTTACAGTAGCTTTCTGCGGATTCCTCCTCATCATAGTCACCTGCAAAAAACCAAGCTGCGTTTTCATACTCAGTCATTACACCGAATCTCCAGGTGAGAACCTCTTTTTTACCGAATTCCTTAACAAGAGCCTCGCCCAGCGCATAAATGTAATCGTAATATACATTAAAGTCATCAGGCGGATAGGGATTCATACCGAAGCCACTGTCAGTGGTGGCGTTTTTACTGTATTTGAGAGGAACGCTGCCAAGCTTAAGTAAGGGCTTTGCACCAAGCTCAAGTACACCGCGGCAGTTATCAATGAGAACTGTAAAGTCATAATCATCAAGAACAGTTTTATCGAGAGGGTCCTTGAATAAATCTCTCTGCTCCGTGCCGCCGCTGCACTGCATAAACTGTACATATTCTACGAACTCAAAAATGTTATTTTCCTCGTTAATCTTTTGGTCTACGAAGGGGTTTCCCTCAATTGACCAGATATTAACATTGTTTACTACATTTGAAAGAGTGTTGCCCTTTTGGGTGCAATCTATTGTAAAGGAATATTTGTTAAATACACCTGAGCAAAGAACTGCCCATACGCCTGAAAAAATAATTGCCACTACAAGAACTGCGGCGATGATTTTAGTGATTGTCTTTTTCATAATTTGTTCTCCCTTTCATATTATTATGGAATGACATTTCCCGCGCTGGAGAAAATATCATACCATTCCTGTCTGGTAAGAGTGATGTTAAGAGCCTCGGCACAATCCTTAAGGCGCTGAGGATTCATAGTGCCTGTAAGGGGCTGCATATGTGCAGGGTGTCGGAGAATCCATGCAAGAACAATTGCGGATTTTGTAACAGAATATTTCTCTGCAAGCTCTGCAAGCTTCTTGTTGATTTCAGGGAAATCAGGATTGTCAACATAGACACCCTCGAAAAATCCGTACTGGAAGGGCGACCATGCCTGAATAGTAATATCCTCATATCGACAATATTCAAGTACACCGCCGTCTCTGTCAATTGCGTTATCCTCGCGCATATTAACATACAAGCCCTGCTTTACAATGTGACAGTCGGTTATGCTATATTGAAGCTGATTTACACAAATAGGCTCGTTACCCATATATTTCTGAAGAAGGCGCATCTGCATAGGATTCTGATTGGATACACCGAAATGGCGTACCTTTCCTGACTCCTTGAGATAATTGAAGGCTTCGGCAACCTCTTCGGGCTCGTAGAGAGTGTCAGGGCGGTGAAGAAGGAGTAGGTCAAGATAATCTGTGTTGAGTCTCCTGAGACATCCTTCGGTGGACTCAATAATATGCTCCTTTGAAAAATCAAACATAGTTTTTCCCGGACATATTCCGCATTTGGACTGAAGAAAAATCTTTTCACGGATATCCTCATTCATTCCGATTGCCTTTGCGAAAATTTCCTCGCTTTTTCCGCCGCCGTAAAGGTCTGCATGGTCAAAGAAATTGAGCCCCAGCTCAAGAGCCGTGTCGATAAGCTCTTTTGCTTCATCTACGGTTTTGTCAGCCATTCTCATACAGCCTACTGCAATTTTTGGTACAACTAAACCGCTTTTGCCTAATTCCATTGTTTTCATGTATATCATCCTTTCAGTATATTTCACATTGTATCCGCAGTCGGTCCTTTCGGGTGCTTCCCGCAAGCTCCTTGTAACGGAATCTTCCGTAGCCTCTTACGGATACTATTTCTCCTGCTTCGATTACCTTACTGCTGCTTTTAGTAAGTCTTCCGTTTATGAAAACCTTTTCTCCGCTTACAAGCATACTGCTTTTGCTTCGGGAAAGGTTGTAAATAGCTGAAATTACGGCATCAAGCCGCAGAGACGGAACTATAACCACCGCCTCACGGGGCTTGGGCAGAGCATCACTGGGAAGCTCATCGCATTTACAACAGGAAACACTTGTGTGGCGTATTTTTGTCAGATTATCGGTTATGAAGTCGCTTATTGTCTCAATGCATATAATATAGCCTGTGTTATCGGTTATTATTATATCACCGATTAACTCTCTTTTTATTCCCAAGCCCAGTACAGAGCCCAGAAAATCACGGTGAGTCAGCTTGTCGGAAAATTCGGCAGAAAGGGGAGCCACCTTTATTATTGACAATGGAATTTCAGGCTCATAGCCGAAATCATCACTATTGCCGAAGCAAGCAAGCTTTCTTTCTGCATCCTCAAATCCCCCGTGAAGGGTGTAGCCGTATTTTATTTCCTCCTGAAGAACGGACTGCTCGTGAAGGTTAAGGAAATTACTGAAGCAATAAATGCTCCGTGAAGAGGAGCGCCTGTCAAGCTCGTGCAATCTGTTTTTCAGTAATTGAATATCATCTGTCAATGGGATACCCTCCTTCAGTCAGAAGCTGATGTAAGTATAACATAATACATTATAAATGTAAATGAAAAGCATTTTTAATTTAGTGAGGGATGCAAAGGGAGATTTTTATAAAATAAAAGTCCCTTCTTCCGAAAAAGGAAGAAGGGACCTCGTCTGTTAAAATTGATTACTGCTCAACAGCGTAAACGCTTACTTTCTTACGATCTCTGCCGAGACGCTCGAAACGAACCTGGCCATCAATAAGTGCAAAGAGTGTATCATCCTTACCCTTACCAACATTTGTGCCGGGGTGAATCTTTGTGCCTCTCTGTTTTACAAGAATGTTTCCTGCAAGAACATATTGACCGTCTGCTCTCTTGGCACCGAGTCTCTTTGATTCGGAGTCACGACCGTTACGGGTAGAACCCATACCTTTTTTGTGAGCAAATAACTGAATGTTAATTTTAAGCATTTCGTTACACCTCCGTATTTATTGTAACATTTTGGGGATATTGTCCGGCAAGCTCTTTTATGTGGAGCTCCATACCGAGCAATAATTCTCTTGTTTTCGCTGAATCCTTTTCATAGACCTTAACAGTCATTTCGCCATCATCATTGACCTCTGCAATAATGGGGAGCTTCATAATCTCAGAAATTGTATTCGCTGTCATATATGCGACAGAGGATACGGATGCACAAACAATGTCTGTGCCGTGAGAGGAGTAGCCCGAATGACCTTTTATATTAAAGCCTGCAGGATTGCCGTTTTCGAAACGAAAAAACGTTGCTTTAATCATAAAAATAATTAAGCGTTGATAGCTGAAATCTCAACCTTTGTGTAGGGCTGTCTGTGGCCCATCTTACGTTTTTCATTCTTCTTGGGCTTGTAGGTTGAGATAACAACCTTCTTGCCTTTACCATTCTTGAGCACCTTTGCGCTTACGGAAGCACCGTCAACATAAGGAGCACCAACCTTGATGCCGTCTTCAGCACCAACAACGATAACCTTGTCAAAGGTGATAACTTCATCAGCCTCAACGTTGAGCTTTTCAACGAAGATAACGTCGCCGTTTTCAACCTTGTACTGCTTACCGCCTGTTTCGATAACAGCGTACATTTTCATTTACCTTCCTTTATTAGTCTCGCTACGCTGAGGCACCGAATTCGGTTTATGTACTGCAAAACGCATAGTACGCCCTTGGTATGCGGCAGTTGGTATTCTAACATAGTGAAAA
>JAZSCI010000059.1:0-4034 GCA_045602865.1 Acutalibacteraceae bacterium | reverse complement strand
GGAGAAGTCTGTCAACGATAATCTCAAGGTGTAACTCACCCATACCTGCGATAATGGTTTGTCCGGTTTCGTCATCGGTGTAGGTACGGAAGGTGGGGTCCTCCTCTGCAAGCTTTGCAAGAGCGATACCCATCTTCTCCTGACCGGCCTTGGTCTTGGGCTCAATAGCAACACGGATAACGGGCTCGGGGAATTCCATAGACTCAAGAATAACGGGGTGATTCTTATCGCAAAGAGTGTCACCGGTTGTTGTTCTCTTGATACCAACAGCAGCAGCAATATCACCTGCATAGCAGCAGTCGATATCCTTACGGTCGTTAGCGTGCATCTGAAGAATTCTACCGATTCTTTCAGTATCATCCTTTACAGAGTTGTAAACGGATGTACCTGTTTCAATTTTACCTGAGTAAACTCTGAAGTAGCAGAGCTTACCTACGAATGGGTCAGTTGCAATCTTGAATGCAAGAGCTGCAAAAGGCTCATTGTCAGAAGAGTTACGAACCTCCTCTTCCTCTGTTTCAGGATTTATACCCTTAATTGCTTCAACATCTGTGGGAGCGGGCATAAAGTCTACAACAGCATCAAGAAGCTTCTGTACACCCTTATTCTTGTATGAAGTACCACAAACAACGGGAACCATAGTATTTGAAATTGTTGACTTTCTGATGCAAGTCTTGATTTCCTCTACTGTAAGCTCCTCGCCATCGAAGTATTTCATCATAAGTTCATCGTCCTGCTCAGCAACATGCTCTATGAGTTCAGCACGATACTTTTCTGCAAGTTCCATCATATCAGCAGGAATTTCTTCAATTCTGATATCCTTGCCCATGTCGTCATAGTATACAACGGCATTCATTTCAACAAGGTCGATAATTCCTTTGAATGTAGACTCTGAACCGATAGGAAGCTGAATCGGAACCGCATTACACTGAAGACGATCCTTAATCATATTGAGAACATTATAGAAATCTGCGCCCATAATGTCCATCTTGTTGATATAGATCATACGCGGAACCTTATATTTGTCAGCCTGTCTCCAAACGGTTTCTGACTGAGGCTCAACACCACCCTTAGCACAGAGAACTGTTACAGATCCGTCGAGAACTCTCAAAGAACGCTCAACCTCTACAGTAAAGTCAACGTGACCGGGAGTATCAATGATGTTGATTCTGTGGTTTTTCCAGAAGCATGTTGTAGCTGCAGAAGTAATTGTAATACCTCTTTCTTGCTCCTGAGCCATCCAGTCCATCGTAGCAGCACCGTCGTGAGTCTCACCTAACTTGTGGTTAACACCGGTATAGAAAAGAATACGCTCGGTTGTAGTTGTTTTGCCTGCGTCGATGTGAGCCATGATACCGATATTTCTGGTATCTTTTAATGCTACCTGTCTTGGCATAATTACCTCCGAATAGTAAATAGATTTTCAGATTCTTACCATCTGAAATGTGCGAAAGCCTTGTTTGCTTCTGCGTTTTTGTGCATGTCTTCTTTTTTCTTGAATGCAGCACCGATAGAATTTGTTGCATCAATGATTTCGTTTGCAAGTCTTTCCTTTGCAGTTCTCTCTGAACGCAAACGAGAATATACAGTGATCCAACGAAGACCGAGTGTTTCGCGTCTTTCAGGGCGAACATCGATCGGAACCTGGTAAGTAGCACCGCCGATACGACGAGCCTTTACCTCGAGAACCGGCATAACATTTTCCATTGCAGCTTCAAAAACTTCAAGGGGTTCCTTACCGGTTTTCTCCTGGATGATATCAAATGCGTCATAAACAATTTTCTGTGCAACGCCTTTTTTACCATCTAACATAACGTTGTTGATAAGCCTTGTAACAAGCTTTGAGTTGTAAAGCGGATCAGGCAAAACATCACGTTTTGCAATCTTGCCTCTTCTTGGCACAGCGCTTCCCTCCTTCATAATAATGATATCGTAGGTACTCGAGTGACTATGCTTCCCGTGGCGCCAATGGGCAATTTACAACATAATATATATGGTTATAAATACTCACCATTGGTTGAATAAATTCAGCCGTCAAGAAGATTTGTCCTTGAATAAACTTTTTCTGCTATTGTAATTCTTAAGAATTATTTCTTAGCAGCTTTAGGACGCTTTGCGCCGTACTTTGAACGGGACTGCATCCTGTTAGCAACACCTTGAGCATCAAGTGTTCCTCTGATGATGTGGTAACGCACACCGGGAAGGTCCTTTACACGACCGCCACGGATGAGAACCACACTGTGCTCCTGCAGATTGTGTCCCACGCCGGGAATGTAAGCTGAAACTTCGATTCCGTTTGTGAGTCTAACTCTGGCGAGTTTTCTGAGCGCTGAGTTAGGCTTCTTGGGTGTGTCAGTCTTAACAACTGTACAAACACCACGCTTCTGAGGAGAGTTGTTATTTGTCATAACATTTCTCTTTGAGTTGAGGCCTTTACCCAGTGCGGGAGCCTTGGACTTCTTTTCGAGTGTATGTCTACCACTGCGAACAAGCTGATTAAACGTAGGCAAGTACTTGCACCTCCTATAATTGATAGGCACTAACCGAAAAAGGGCACACCAATCCCGACAATGCCAAATAGTAGAATACCATAATAAAAGTAAACTGTCAATATTTTTATTCAAAATAATTGTCCGATTCAACAAAATTATAGGCGATTTTTCTGCGTTTTATACAAACATCAGGCGGAAACCTCAAAATAGAGGTTTCCGCCTTGTTTATTAGTTCATCATAGGAATTTCGATTGAATTAAAGCCTGCATCCTCGCGTACAGCTTCGTAATTTACATCGCTGTAGCACTGCATACCGGTACCTGAAGGAAGAAGCTTACCAATGATAACATTCTCCTTAAGTCCCTGAAGCTTATCAACCTTACCCCTGATAGCTGCCTCTGTAAGAACCTTGCTGGTTTCTTGGAAGGAAGCTGCTGACAGGAATGAGTCTGTTGCAAGAGCTGCCTTGGTAATACCAAGAAGTGTAGCTTCTGCAGTAGCAGGAACAAACTCCTTGCCCTCTGCCTTGCAACGCTCCTCTGCTGCTCTATTACTTGCTCTGAACTCCTGCTTGCTGATTGAGATATCTTCAAGAAGATCTGTGGAACCCGCATTTTTAACGGTTACACGGCGCATCATCTGACGAACGATAACCTCAATGTGCTTATCGTTGATATCAACACCCTGCAAACGGTAGGTCTTCTGAACTTCCTTGATAAGATAGTTATGAACAGCTTCAACACCAAGAATGGCAAGAACATCCTGAGGATGTTCTACACCCTCTGTAATATGCTGTCCCTTTTTAACCATTGCACCTTCAACAATATCCTGACAAAGCCTGTCATCAAAACGAATAGGATAAGACTTTACATCTTCAGTGCCTGTAACGACAACGCTTGTGCTCTTTTTGTTCTCATCAAAGGAAACAACACCATCAATGTCACTAAGAATTGCCTTTATCTTGGGCTTTCTGCCTTCGAACAACTCCTCAACACGAGGAAGACCTTGTGTAATATCGGCCTGAGAAGCAACACCACCGGTGTGGAAGGTTCTCATTGTAAGCTGTGTACCGGGCTCACCGATTGACTGAGCAGCAATAATACCAACAGCTTCACCGATTGTAACAGGGCCTGCGGTAGCAAGGTTAGTACCGTAACACTTGATACACACACCGCGCTCACAATCACAAGTGAGAAGTGAACGGATTTTGATTTTTCTATCCTCGGGATTTTCTCTGCTGTTAACCTTATCAGCAATGCGCTTTGCAAGAGCCTCTGTAACAACAGTGTCCTTATCGCAGATAAGCTCACCTGTCTCATCATCAAAGAAATCCTCGAGAAGATATCTGCCTGTAAGTCTCTCGCTCAAAGGCTCGATAACATCGGCATCATCCATAATGTCATATACATCAAGACCGTTCTTGCAGTGACAATCCTCTTCACGGATGATAACATCCTGAGAAACGAAGTCGGATCGTAGCCATGTCGTTCTGTGAGCCAAGGAGTTGAATCTATCAATTGTCTTCCAAGACCGCTTGGCCTC
>JAZSCI010000058.1:0-5397 GCA_045602865.1 Acutalibacteraceae bacterium | reverse complement strand
CAGGGAGCTTACTGCCCTACCTTTACCGAAGGGAGTCTACTGCCCCGGGGATATCTTCTGCTCCGAAAATATAGCTTCCCGATACAAGCACATCTGCCCCTGCTTCAATACATAATTTTGCAGTTTCGGGTACAACACCACCATCAACCTGAATCATAAGGTGGGGATTTACTCTGTCTGCCTCTTTACGGATAATTCTTACCGCCTCAAGTCTGTCACTCATAAAGGACTGACCGCCGAAGCCCGGCTCAACTGTCATTACAAGAACCATTGTAAGCTCCGTAAGATAGGGAAAAACCTCTTCGGGGCTTGTTGCGGGTTTTATTACAAGGGCGGCGCCAACGCCTGCCTCTTTGATTTTTCTGATTGTAGCTCCGGTATCGCTTTCACTTTCAATATGAAAGGAAATAATGTCCGCACCCGCCGCCGCAAAGGCATCAATATAATCATAAGGGCGGCTTATCATAAGGTGACAATCAAGAATCATATCAGTTGCCTTTCTTACGGACTTTACAACGGGCGGTCCTATGGAAATATTGGGGACAAAATGCCCGTCCATAACATCCACATGGAGCATATCTGCTCCTGCATCCTTCACCTTTTTTATTTCTGATTGAAGATTGGCATAATCTGCCGACAAAATTGATGGTGCAATTTTTATTTTATTTGCAAAGGTCATTAGTGCTCTCTCCCTTCAGAATTTCTATAGTCTTTTCTCTGTCAATTCCGATTTGTGCTTTCAGCTCCTCAAGGGAGTTGAATTTCATTTCATCACGGATTTTTTTCACAAGGGAAACCTCTATGTTTTTTTCGTAAAGGTCGCCCTCAAAGCCGATTATATTTGTTTCGCTCCGCTTTTCGCTGTTTGCTATGGTGGGGCGGATTCCTATATTTGTAACCGAGGCATATTCCCTGCCATCAACAAGGGTACGGGATGCGTACACTCCGTAGGCGGGAATCACAAATTCCTCGGGAAAAAACTGATTTATTGTAGGGGAATCAAGAGTTCTGCCCCTGGCATCTCCGTGGACAACCTGAAAATCGTAGGAAAAGCATCTGCCTAACATTTTGTTTGCAGACGGCATATCGCCCCTTCGTATACATTCCCTTATTCTCGTTGAGCTTATGGGCTCTCCCTCATAGTCTATGTGAGGACAAACGGACAAGGCTATGTGATTTTTTTCTGCATACGCTTTCAGGAAATCCACATCACCCCTTGCATTTTTTCCGAAGCGGTAATTAAAGCCGCAGCTGAGGGCAGAGGCTCCGTATTTCTCCGAAAGAAGCTTCTCACAGAAGTCCTCGGGAGAGTAACCCGAAATATCCTCAAAATTCACAAGCTCAGGGGTATAGCCCCAAGCCTTAAGAAGCTCTGCCTTTTTGTTTGCCGTTATAAGCTCCCCCGGGGTTTCACCGAAAAGCACCTGTCGGGGATGAACGGAAAACATAAGGGCTATTTTTTTGTCATATTCCCCGGTATCCTGAAGAAGCACCTGCTTGTGTCCTCTGTGAAGACCGTCAAAGGTACCGAGAGCAATCAGCACTTTTTTCTTCGTATTCATTATTAAATTTTCCTCCAGACAGACCTTTCCTGAAAAATCAGAGTAACGTCAGTACTTATGTTGCATTATATATACGCTTTACCTTCAATTCCTCGTTGTCAAGCTCGCCGAGACCTAAAAAGGTATTTTCGCAATATACCCTGTAAATTCCGTTTCGGGAAACACCCTTCAATCTTTCCCGCATAAGTGAGCCACCGTTGGAAAACCTTGTTCCCTGGGGCACTGTAACAGAAAGAGAGGGGTAATCCTCAAGTAATCTTTCAAGGGGGATAAAGGCCTTTTCAAGCTCTCCCTTGTCCTTTAATTCCTGAAGCTCCTCTAATGTATAGCACTCATCAAGTGTCACTCCGCAGGCATAGGTGCGGCAAAGGGATGTCATTGTAGCTCCGCAACCAAGCTTTTCGCCAATATCGGATATAAGTGTCCTGATATAAGTACCTGCCGAGCATTCGCAATAGAGGGAAAAGCCGTCCTCGGTTTCTCCCGCTTCAAGAGTATATATTTCACATTTTCTCGGCTCTCTTTCCACCTCTATACCCTGTCGGGCAAGGTCATACAAGCGCACACCATCCTTTTTAAGGGCAGAATACATAGGCGGAAGCTGACTGATTTCCCCTCGGAAGGACTCTGCGGCTTCCTTCACCTGCTCAAAGGTAACCTTTTTGTCACTTGTGGCGGTAACCGTACCCCATATATCAAGTGTGTCTGTGCATATACCTGTTCTGAATGTGGCAATATAAGCTTTTTTGTGAGTTGGTAAAAGCTCAATAAACCGAGTTGTGCCACCGACAGCAATCGGTAGCACTCCTGTTGCATTGGGATCAAGAGTGCCCGTATGTCCGCACTTCTTTACACCAATAATTCTTCTGACTTTATTAACCGCAAAAAAGGATGTGATATTCTCTCCCTTTTTAAGCGGAATTATTCCTATCATAGCTTATCCCTTCAATGAAGCTCCGATTGATTCAAGGAGCATTTTTTTATCTTCCTCATAGGAGCAGTCAAAGGAGCTGCCTGCGGCACCCTTATGTCCACCGCCTCCAAGGCGTTTACATATCTCCGAAGCATCAATATCTGCCTCTGTTCTTACAGATACACCATAGGTGCCATCCGCTTTTTCCTTTATAACGGCACCCACCTTTACTCCCTCAATCTGTCGGGGAAGGGCTGTAAGGGAATGACATTCGTGCTCGTTGGAGCCGCTCTGTCTGTACATATCCTGAGTAATGGTAAGAAGAGCGCAGCTGCCGTCAAAATGATATTCAAGTGTCTTTCTCACAAGAAGCTCAAGCTGAAGGAAGCTTTTTGTTTTGGTTTCAAACATCAGCTTATTTATGAGCTGTGAATCAACACCCTTTTCCATAAGGTCTGCGGCAATACGAAATGTACTTGCAGCAGTATTCTGATACCTGAAGCAGCCCGTATCCGTAGAAATGCCCGTATATATGCAGTTTCTCATATATCTGTCAGCATCAATTCCACCCAGAAGTATGATTTCGTAAATAATCTCTGCCGCCGCACTTCTGTCCTCTACAAATGTGTTTTTTGCATACATTGTGTTGGAAAGATGATGGTCGATGCACAAATCAATTTTACCCGAAAACTCCTTTGCAAGACCGCCGAGAAGCTTCTCATCAGCCACATCAACGGCTACTATAAGGGGATTTTCCACCTCATCCTGCTGAAAGCCCTTTGTCAAATAGTAAAATTCATCGGGAATTTCATCATTACACATAAATCTGCGCTTTTTTCCCATAACACGGAGCATTTCACAAAGTGCAAAGGCACTTCCCAGAGTATCTCCGTCAGGATGCTCGTGAGAAAGAACAATAAACTCATCATTGTCCCTTATAAGCTCCAAGCATGTATTAATATCAATAACCATACTATACACCCTAAAACCAGACCGGGATAAAGCCTACGGTCTTTTTATTACTCATCATCCTCAGAGGACTCATTCTCCCTGAGCTCTTCCGAAATAGCCTCAAGCTTCTTTACAATATCCATACCGTATTCTATGGAATTGTCCGCTATAAACTTAATCTCGGGAGCTTTTCTCAGTCCCAATCTTTTGCCTACCTCTCTGCGGACAAAGCCTGTAGCTCCCGTAAGGGCTTTGGTGGCTGACTTTGCCACCTCAATACCCTCAACGGCACTTACATATACCTTCACAAAGGATAAATCTCCTGAAACCTCTGCACCTGCAACGCTTATGAGATGGTCGGAAAGCCTCGGGTCCTTCATCTCTCTGACAATTGCTGCAATTTCTCTTTTGATATCCTCTGCGGTACGATTCTGTTTATAAGTTCCCATTAATCCTTATACTCCTCGATAATATAGCCTTCGAGAACGTCGCCTTCCTTGATATCGTTGAATTTGTTGAGACCGATACCACATTCGTAGCCGGTAGCAACCTCTTTAACATCATCCTTGAAGCGCTTGAGAGAAGCAATTTCATCCTCAAACACAACAATACCGTCACGTACAACTCTGATTTTGCAGTTTCTTGAAATCTTACCCTCGGTAATATAGCAACCTGCAATCTGTCCTGCGCTGGAAAGCTTGAACACGCTTCTGACCTCAGCCTTACCCATTTCAACATCACGGAACTTAGGTGCAAGCATACCCTTGATAGCAGCCTCAACCTCTTCGATGCATTCATAGATAACTCTGTACATTCTCATATCAACATTGTCACGCTCTGCATTAACCACTGCAACGGGATCGGGGCGCACATTAAAGCCTACAATGATAGCATTGGAAGCATTTGCAAGCATAACATCGCTTTCGTTTACTGCACCTACACCGCCGTGGATAACCTTAACCTTAACCTCTTCATTTGAAAGCTTCTCAAGATTCTGGCGAACAGCCTCAAAGGAGCCCTGTACATCAGCCTTAACGATAATATTGAGAGTTTTCATATTACCCTGATTGATAGAGTCAAAGAGATTGTCAAGGCTTACCTTGCTCATAGAACGGAATGCCTCTTCCTTCTGTGCATTCTTTCTCTGCTCAACAAGCTCACGGGCAAGTCTCTCATCAGATACACAGTCGAACTGGTCGCCGCCGGTGGGAACATCTGCAAGACCTGTAACCTCAACAGGCACGGAAGGACCTGCTTCCTTAACGCGTCTGCCCTTATCATCTGTCATAACACGTACTCTACCTACTGCAGTACCTGCAACGATAATGTCACCTGACTTAAGTGTACCGTTCTGAACAAGAAGTGTTGCAACGGGGCCGCGGCCCTTATCAAGTCTTGCCTCAATAACAATACCCTTACCTGCACGGTTGGGGTTAGCCTTAAGCTCTCTCATTTCGGCAACAAGAAGAACGGACTCAAGAAGGGTATCAATATTCATTCTTGTTTTTGCAGAAACAGGAACACAGATTACATCACCGCCCCACTCCTCGGGAACAAGCTCGTGCTCTGTGAGCTGCTGCATAATCTTATCTGTTGTAGCACCGGGCTTATCCATCTTGTTGATTGCAACAACAACACTTACTCCCGCAGCCTTTGCGTGGTTGATAGCCTCAATTGTCTGGGGCATAATACCGTCATCAGCCGCAACAACAAGAATTGCGATATCTGTAGCCATAGCACCTCTTGCACGCATAGCAGTAAATGCCGCGTGTCCGGGTGTGTCAAGGAAGGTTATATCCTGACCGTTAAGATTTACTCTGTAAGCACCGATATGCTGGGTAATACCGCCTGCCTCGGTCTCTGTAACCTGAGTATTTCTGATAGCATCAAGAAGTGAGGTTTTACCGTGGTCAACGTGTCCCATAACAACTACTACGGAAGTCGGAGGCCAAGCGGTCTTAGGAAGACAAT
>JAZSCI010000057.1:0-4547 GCA_045602865.1 Acutalibacteraceae bacterium | reverse complement strand
ATAGTCATTGGGCTGATTATAAAAGTTTATTTCCATACCGAGAATTACGTTGTATTTATCACCGGCGGCCTTTTTGAGAAGTTCATAACCTTTCAAAAAATGGTCGATTTTTTCGTCCCAGGTTGCATCCGCAAGACCTGATTGGTTGAAGGTTGAACTGTTCAGATGGTTTGTGCTAACGATACCGGTGTAACCCTTACCCTCGTAGTATTTTATCATTTCTTCTGCAGTTGCAACGGCGCAGACGCTGACTTCTACCGTGTGCGCGTGCATTTCGTATAAATATTCCATAAAAATCTCTTTTCTGTGATGATTTAGCAGAGATGAAAAATAAATAAAAACATTTTACATCCTGCTTTAATAAGTATAACTCTTTTTTTTAGTGATGTCTATAATTTGTTGTTGCAAAATTAAATAAAAATGATACAATATAGTCAGATAATTTTGTATCGGAGGTTTTTTTATGAAAAAATTAAAAGCAGCCGTTATCGGCGTTGGTGGTATTTCCAATGAGCATATCAACGGCTATATCAAAAATGAAAATGTTGAGCTTTATGCTTTTTGTGATATAAATGCAGCACAGCTCAAGAAAATGGCAGAGCAGTACGGCATTCCCGAGGAGCGTTGCTTTGCGGATAAGGATGAAATGCTTGCAGCTCTTCCCGAGATTGATATTGTAAGCGTATGTACATGGAATGCAGCTCATGCAGAATGTACAATAGCTGCCCTTAATGCAGGTAAGAATGTTATCTGTGAAAAGCCTATGGCTATGAACACAAAGCAGGCAGAGGAAATGCTTGCTGCAGCAAAGAAAAATAATAAGCTTCTCCAGATCGGCTTCGTAAGACGTTTCGGAAACGATACAGAAGTTATGAAGGACTTTATTGAGGCTGATAAGTTTGGTGATATCTACTATGCAAAGGCTACATACCTTCGCAGAAACGGAAATCCCGGTGGCTGGTTTGGTGACAAATCCCGTTCAGGCGGCGGTCCTCTTATCGACCTGGGTGTTCACGTTATCGACCTTTCCCGTTACCTTTGCGGTAACCCCAAGCCCGTTTCTGTATACGGTGCAACCTTCCAGAAGCTTTTCAACAGACCTGATATAAAGGGTGGCAAGGGCTACACCTCAGTTTCTGCAAGTGATAATGATATCTGCGATGTTGAGGATTTTGCAAGTGCATTAATCAGATTTGATAACGGTCTTGTTCTTTCTGTAGAGGCAAGCTTCTCTCTCAATATCAAAAACGGAGAGGGCAATATACAGTTCTTTGGTACAAAGGCGGGTGCAAAGCTTGATCCTCAGGTGGAGATTTTCTCCGAGGAGAACGGATATCTTGTTGATATCAGCTTTAATCGTGATACAGGCCTCAGCTTTGACGGACTTTTCTGCCGTGAGATTGATCATTTTGTTGATTGCTCTCTTAACGGAACAGAGTGTATTTCTCCTGCAGAGGATGGCGTTGAGATTATGAAAATTCTCGATGCGATTTACGAATCTGCAAGAA
Source organism: Acutalibacteraceae bacterium (assembly GCA_045602865.1). Classification (GTDB taxonomy): domain Bacteria; phylum Bacillota; class Clostridia; order Oscillospirales; family Acutalibacteraceae; genus DTU089. The sequence continues at coordinate 3,039 of JAZSCI010000057.1, read as the reverse complement.
CAGGTCACGAGGTTATTATTAAATAATTTGTTTTTATCTGAATTTTTCTGTCTGAAAGGAGAGTATCTATGAAAAAATGTGAAAGCTGCGGAAAACTATATTCCCCAAGCAAGGATGTGTTTTGTCCTCGTTGTGGTGCGGTTGCAACCAAAAAATGCACTCATTCATCCAATTTTGATGCCTCTCGTTTTGACAGAGGTGAGGATTATAAGGGGAGCACCGACACAAGGTACAAGGCAGGAACAGAGCCTCATGCTCAGAGAACAAAGTCCGGGAATATAGGCGAGGAGAAGAAAATAAGCTTTCCGCCAATCAATATACCGACTATAAATGCTGATAAGCAGAACACAGGCAAAAAGAATTTCAGCGTAGGGATAGTTGTTTTTGTGATTATATTTCTTGTGAATGTGTTTATCTCTATGGTCGATTCTGATGATATGGATTCTGTTTTTGGCTATGATGAGACTGAGTGGGAAGAGCAGGTAGATCCTCTGTTTTTGTCAGAGTGGAATGCTGAATGCTCACGGGCAGAGATCATTGTGGATGAATATAGCTTCAGGATTGTGATGAAGGATATTCTTCTGGAGCAGGATGGTTTGGGTGAGGATGAATATCATCGTGTAATGAATACAATAATGCTCGAAGATATCTATACAGAGGTTACTTGTTGCAGCTTTGAGGATAAGCGTGTTTCCCAAGAGGTTTATGACAATACCATAAGTAATGAGTACGCGTATTGCTACGGTGAGTACGGTGAACATGCCGGCGACAGAGCATTTTCATATACTGTTGTTCCGGGTAAGATTGTCTGCGTATATGATTACTATATTTATTTTGAAGAAGGCGGAACTGTACGGGTTTCTTTGCCCTTCGATGCGTTTTCTGTTGATGATAAGGGTGAAATAACCTACTATAGCTCTTTTGCCTCCGAAGATACTGAGTGGTATACCGAGTTTAAGGCTCTTCCCCCCGTGGATGGAGAGCTTTATGAGGATATCGGAGCAGAAATTTTCGGCGAATATGAGTATATAGAGTCGGAGAATGATGTGGAATATGCAGAGGCTACGGTAGATGCATCGGTTGTATACTATGAATAAAGCAAAAACAACTGCAGTAAGCGGAATGATGGGAGCATTATCAGTGGTTATAATGCTTCTGTCTTCTGTTCTTCCCATTCTGATGTATATCCTTCCCATTGCAACAGGAATGATAGTTCTGTTTGTTTCTCTTCTTTATAATAAAAAACGGGGCTTCGGAGTGTATGCGGTTACCTCCTTTCTGTGCCTTCTTCTGCTGACAGACAAGGAAACGGCACTTGCCTACGCTATGTTTTTCGGTTATTACCCTCTTGTAAAGGATAGCTTTGAAAAATTACCCGTTGTTGTAGCTTATCCCTTAAAGCTGATACTTTTCAATGCTTCGGCAGTGGGTATGGGACTTGCAGGAGTGTATATTTTCGGACTGTCCGCAGAGGAATATTATGAGTTTGGTAAGGCAACTATTCCTATACTTCTCGGTCTCGGTAATGTGGTATTTGTTCTCTATGACTTTATGATAACGAAATATATGTTCATAGCAGAGGATATGTCCCGTAAATTCAGATCAATTATAAAATAGTCAAGGAATACCCCAAATTATTTTGGGATATTCTTTTTGCTATAATGCAAAAAATGATAAATCAGGTTTTTGAAAGGAATAAAAGTATGATTCCATGTCGTGAAAACGAAAATGCAAAAATAGTTCTTGTGCAGCTTACCAACCGTAATCTTGGGGATACCGTAATTGCTGATAATGCAAGATATCTTGTATGTAAGGCTATGCCCTGGCTGAAAAAGGATAAAATAACTATAATTGACCAGCCTTTTTCTTCAAATGATTTCGGTGTATTTCCCTATGCAGATGCCATTGTTTTTGTGGGCGGCGGAATAATTAAATTCCGGAGAGAGCGCTTGTATGAATATGTTATAAACATTGTGAATGCGGCTCAGGAATATAATATTCCCGTATTTTTCAACGGCGTAGGTGTGGAGGGCTATGATGAGAATGATGAAAGATGCTTAGCGCTCAAGGAAGCAATAAACCTTCCTTGTGTTAAGGGCATAAGTGTCAGGGATGATATTGATATCCTTCTTGAAAAATATATCGAAAATCCCGATATAAAGGTTACCTCTGTTTTTGATCCTGCAGTATGGTCAGGTGAGGTTTATAAGCCTTCTGTGAATAAAACTGATGAAATAGGACTGTGTATCGCAAGAGATAAACTGTTTACCGATTACGGTACACCGGAAATTGACAGGGATTTTCTTCTGGAATTCTGGAAAAACACGGCTCTTGAAATAGAAAAGCGCGGCAGAAGATGGAAAATATTTACAAATGGTCTCGGTGCTGATGAATCCTTCGCTCACGAGGTTTTAGCATATATCGGGCACGGAGAAAAGCTTTCCCGACCTTCGGATGGCGAGCAGCTTATCGAGCAGATAACCTCATTTTCTTCCATTATCGCTTGTCGTATGCACACAAATATAATTGCATATACCTTTTCTGTTCCCAGTATTGCCCTTGTATGGATTGATAAGCTTCGCTTCTGGGGAGAGAAAATAGGGTATTCCCATAGATTTATCGAGCCCGAAAATATGAGCCCCGAAAATGTGGTGGATTGTGTGCTCAGGGCGGAAAAGGATGGCTGCAAGGGAATAACCGGAAAGCAAAGGAATTCTACTCTTAAGGCTATGAAATGGTTTATGCGCAGATATGCAAAGCCTATGAGCACAGAGTACAATCATACGGATTTCTCCAAGAAGCTTGTGGCTGCTGCTATGGGTAGCGAAAAGCACAGATATAAGGAAATGAATTGTCTTGAAGCCTTTAAGCATTCTCTGGAAAAGGGTTACACGAATTTCGAGGTTGATGTCAGACTTACATCGGACAATGTTCCTGTGTGTGTAAACGGCTGGTTGGACAAAACCTATACACAGCTGGGTGTGCCCCAGGAGCATCGCGACAGTAACGGACTCACCGCAGAGGAGTTTTTAAAAGTCG
>JAZSCI010000056.1:0-3382 GCA_045602865.1 Acutalibacteraceae bacterium | reverse complement strand
AGAAAACCTTCGGTATTACACCCAAGACCTGCTGGGTACCCGATGTATTCGGTAACGGCTATGCTATGCCCCAGATTCTCAAAAAGGCGGGCGTAGAGTATTTCGTTACTCATAAAATGGGTATCTGGAATGATACCAACCCCTGGCAGTACAACACCTTCTGGTGGGAAGGTCCTGACGGATCAAAGATTTTCTCAATTGTTCCTCCCACACATTTCATCGGTACTGTTGAGGCGGACTCTCTCAAGGTTAACTGGAAGAAATACACCGACAAGGAAACAATCGGCGAGTCTATGTACTGCTACGGCTGGGGTGACGGCGGCGGCGGTGTAGACACCGAAATGCTTGAGTACGCAAAGCGTTATAAGAGCTTCCCCGGACTTCCTAAAACACAGACAAGTAAGATTGAAGACTCCCTTGCACGTATGAAGGCAAAGGCTACAGATACAAACATCCCCACATGGAAGGATGAATTGTATCTTGAGGAGCACAGAGGTGTTCATACCACAAAGGCTCTCCTCAAGAAGCTTAACAGATACAGCGAAAACCTCTACCGTCAGGCTGAGATGTTCGCAAGTATTGCTATGCAGTACGGCTACGAATATCCTCTTGAGAAGCTTAATGACGGCTGGAAGGCTATTCTTACAAACCAGTTCCACGACTCTCTGCCGGGCTCCCATATCACAGAGGTATTCGGCGACCTTTGTAAGATTTATGATGAAATCATCGAAATCGGTGAGACAGTAAGAACAGAGGCTCTCAATGTTATCGCAGGTAATGCAGACAGCACCGAGAAGTACGGCAAGCCCTTCGCTCTCTTCAATTCTCTCGGCACAGCTGCAACACAGAGAGTTGAGCTTCCCTACAAGGATGTAGAGATTTACGATGCAGAGGGCAATAAGGTTCCCGTACAGAGCTATACAAAGCTTGACGGTACAAAGGTTCTTGTTTTCGTTGCAAAGGATATTCCTGCAGTCGGCTACAAGGTATACTATGCAAAGGATGCTCTTCTCAGCGATGCAAAGTCTGTTGACTTCAAGGATGTTGTTGAGAATAATAACTTCAAGCTTGTTCTTGATGACAGAGCAGAGCTTGTTTCAATCTTTGACAAGAGAAATAACAGAGAGCTCCTTGACGGCAAGGGTAACGTATTCCGCCTTTATGAGGACCTTCCCGGTAAGTATGATGCATGGGATATCGTTGCATCCTATGTTGACCGTGAATTTGATACAGAGGCAGGTAAGGTTACTGCAGTTGTTGAAGGTGATGTATTCACAGCTATCTCCGTTGAGAAGAATGTGAACAAGTCCGTTGTAAAGCAGAACATCGTTATTTACAACGAGCTTGACAGAATCGACTTTGATACATTTGTAAGCTGGCACGAGAAGGAGAAGCTCCTCAAGGTTGGCTTTGATGTGGATATCAAGGCACAGAAGTACACCCGTGATATTGCTTATGCTACAATCGAAAGCTCAAACTATCGCCACAATCCTTATGATAAGGCAAAGTTCGAGGTTTCTGCTCATAACTTCATTGATATGTCCGAGGATGGCTATGGTCTTACAATCCTTAATGATTGCAAGTACGGTTATGAGGTTGATAAGCAGAGAATGATCGTTACACTTCTCAAGGCTCCTATGAATCCCGATCCTCAGTCTGACCGTGGCGACCACTACTTCACATACTCTCTCTATCCTCATGCAGGCAACTGGAAGGATGCAGAGACTCTTGTACGCGGACTCGAAATCAATAACCCTGCAGTTGCAGTTGAGCTTAACGGCACAGGCACAGGCGCAGTTGCTGATTCCTTCATCAGCGTTGATGGAAAGAACGTTACTCTTGAGGCAGTTAAGAAGTGCGAGGATGAGGATGCTTACATTGTTCGTTTTGTTGAAAAAGCAGGCAGAAGAGTACAGGTTAAGGCAGACTTCTTCGCAGAGGTTGTAAAGGCAACAGAGTGTGACCTTCTTGAGAGAAATGACAAGGAAGCTGATATCTTTGAAGGCAAGACTCTTTCCTTTGAGATCAATCCCTTTGAAATCAAGTGCTACAAGCTTTTTGTTAAATAATTATAGCTGATATAGCTGAAACCGGACTGCGGAGGGCAAGGGCTTTCCGCAGTCCTTTGTTTATCTTAATGTTCCGGATACACCTTACCGGGATATAGGATTTAACAATTTAACTAAAAATTCTGTTTGTATATTAGCAAATGTTATAAATTTACATTTTTTATTGAAATCTTAAAAAAATAAGTGTATAATGGATTAAATCAAAATAGGCGGAAGTGTCCGTTGTTTTGTAATTTTCTATTTTTTACGGAGGTTCTTATGAAAAAGACAGCAAAAAAATCTCTTGCAGCATTACTTGCAGTTATTATGCTTTTCAGCTGTATCGGTCTTACTGTTTATGCAGATGAAACAACTGCTTATGAAGTAATCCGACTTAACTGCACAATGTATGGTGATTCCCAGACACAGCGCGGCTTCAACTGGTTTACAGAGAAAGATTGTGACACAGTTCTTCAGGTTGTTGAGGAGTCTCTTTATGATGCTGATTTTACCGAAGCTATTGAGTTCAAGGGCTCTTCAAAGAAGTTTGAGGGTAACTATCGCCATAAGGCTGTTGCTACAGGACTTGAAGCAGGTAAGACTTATTTCTACCGTGCAGGAAGCGAAGACAACAACACATGGAGCAACGTTGGTAAGTTTGTAACTGATGACGGCAACAACAAATTCTCATTCCTTGCAATTGCCGATGTTCAGGCAAGTAATATGGAGAATTTCCACAAGGCATCTCTCGTTATGAAGGGTGCTATGGATACAAATCCCGATGCAGAGTTTGTTATTAACCTTGGTGACTTTGTAAACGATTGTACAAACGAAGAGTGGAATATGTACGGAGAGACCTTCCAGGAGGCAAACACAAATCTCACTCTTGTTCCCGTTGCAGGTAACCACGAGGGCAACATCACAAACAAGTTCAATGTTGGCTGGTTTGCAAATATGTTCAATCTTGATGCAGGTGAAGGTGCTACAAACGGCACAAACGGTGTATACTATTCATTCGATTACGGCAATGCTCACTTCTGTGTTGTAAACTCCAACGATATGTATCCTATGACAGAGGTACAGAGAAACTGGATCATCAATGACCTTACAAATACCGATGCTCATTGGAAAATCCTTCTTCTCCACCGTGCAGTATATTCTGCAGGTAAGAACATCAACAAGCCTGATACCCTTGCTATGAGAGAGACAATCATTGACATTGTTGACCAGACAGATGTTGACGTTGTGCTTTCCGGTCACGACCATATGTATATGAGAACAAAGCAGGTTAAGGGTGATGCTGTTGTTGAGGATATCGAGTATGTAACAGGCAC
>JAZSCI010000055.1:0-1607 GCA_045602865.1 Acutalibacteraceae bacterium | reverse complement strand
TCCTTATTAAATGTATTTTTCTGTCCTTGTGTGTTGATATTCAGGAAAAAATGTGTTATCATACTAAGGATATTTTAGGAGATGATTTTAATGAGTGAATGTACACACAACTGCAGCACCTGTTCTCAGAATTGCTCATCCAGAACTGAGCCGCAGAGTCTGCTTGAAAAACCCCACGAACTTTCCAACATCAAAAAGGTAATCGGTGTTGTCAGCGGCAAGGGCGGTGTAGGAAAATCCCTTGTAACAACCCTTCTTGCCGTTACAATGCAAAGACGCGGCTACAAAACCGCCATACTTGATGCGGATATTACAGGTCCTTCTATTCCTAAGGCATTCGGAATCAAGGAGAAGGCACAGGGCACCGACACAGGTATTATCCCCTGCCGTACAAAAACAGGCATAGAAATTATGTCCGTAAATCTGCTTCTTGAGAACGAAACCGATCCCGTTGTATGGAGAGGTCCCGTTATTGCAGGTGCCGTAAAGCAATTCTGGACAGATGTTATCTGGAATGATGTTGACTATATGTTTGTGGATATGCCCCCCGGAACAGGTGATGTTCCCCTTACAGTTTTCCAGAGCCTTCCCATTGACGGAATTGTTATTGTAGCCTCTCCTCAGGAGCTTGTTGGAATGATTGTGGAAAAGGCAGTAAAAATGGCAGGGCTTATGAATATTCCCGTTCTTGCTTTTGCAGAGAATATGTCATACTTTGAGTGTCCCGACTGTGGCAAAAAGCACAGTATTTACGGCGAAAGCCACATTGATGCCACTGCCGAGGAATACAAGGTAGACACAGTTGCACGTATTCCCATTAATCCAAAGCTTGCCGCAGCAGTTGATGCAGGTACAGTTGAGCTCTTTGACGGTGACTGGCTTGAGGGAATTGCAGATAAGCTTTCAGAATTAGCATAATTATTAAAAACTCGGGCGATAGAATTAAGAAGCACTTAATTTTATCGCCTTTTTACAAAGCGGGTGAATTTATGAAAAACAAAAAAATCGTTCTCCTTGACCTTGATAACACAATTATAGATTTCAACGAGTGCGCAAGACATTCCATAATGAATATTTTCGAGGAATCAGGCTTTGTGTACACTCCCAAGGTTTTTGACACCTTCATTACGGAAAACGTAAAAATCTGGAAGCGCCTTGAAAAGGGTGAAATCACCAAATCGGAGCTTCGTGCAAACAGGTGGAATATCATTCTCGGTAAATTAGGAATTGAATATGACGGCACTATTATTGAGGAAAAGTTTGAATACGGAGTATCACAAGGAGCGTACCCCGTAGAGGGTGCATACGAGCTTCTGGACTATCTTCAGGATAAATATGAGCTTTATATAGTATCAAACGGCTTCCGTTTTGTTCAGGAAAGCCGCCTCAAAATCGGAGATTACAGAAAATATTTCAAGGACATTTTCCTTTCCGAGGACATCGGAATACAAAAGCCTGCTCCCGAATTTTTCGATTACTGCTTTGAAAAGCTCAAAAATCCGCAAAAGGACGCAGTAATTCTCATCGGTGACAGTCTTTCTGCCGATATAATCGGTGGAATAAATTACGGAATTGTTTGTATATGGTTTAACAAAAACGGAGACACG
>JAZSCI010000054.1:0-3143 GCA_045602865.1 Acutalibacteraceae bacterium | reverse complement strand
TTTCGACAGAGTGCTTAAATGCGGTGCTGATAAGGTGAGTGTAAACTCGGGTGCTATTAAAAATCACGCACTTATCAAAGAAGCGGCGGCAAAGTATGGCGATCAATGTGTTGTGCTTTCCGTTGATGTTAAAAGAGTGGATGGTGTTTTTCGTGTTTTTGCCAAGGGCGGCAGAGAAAATACGGGGCTTGAAGCACTACAATGGATAAAACAAGGTGTGTCAATGGGCGCCGGTGAAATAGTGGTTAATTCTATTGATACAGATGGTGTGAAGCAAGGCTTTGATCTTGAAATGCTTGAAGCGGTGTGCAGTATAGTGAACGTTCCCGTTATTGCATCGGGCGGTGCAGGCTGCAAGGAGGATTTTGTTGATTTGTTCAATAAGGTTCCCAAGGTCAGCGCAGGACTTGCCGCATCTATTTTCCATTACGGAGAGGTCACAATAGATGACCTGAAGCAAACACTTGAAAAAAACGATATTACTGTGAGGTTATAATATGTTTGATATAGAAAAGCTTAAATTTGATGAAAAGGGACTTATCCCTGCAATAGTTACCGATTATGAAAGCGGTGAGGTGCTGACACTTGCTTATATGAACAGAGAGAGCCTGGAGATTTCTCTTGAGAAAAAGCTTACCTGCTTCTGGAGTCGCTCCAGAAGGGAGTTGTGGCTTAAGGGAGAGACAAGCGGTAATTACCAGCACATTGTAAGTATAACTGCAGACTGTGACAACGATGCGCTTGTTGTAAAGGTGAAAAAGGATGGACCTGCTTGTCATACCGGAGAAAACTCCTGCTTTTTCAATAAGGTGCTTGAAAATGATGAAATTGCACCTGCTTTCAGTGTAGAGGCGCTTTACGAAATGCTTGACGGCAGAAAAAATAACCCTAAGGAAGGCTCATACACCTCATACCTTTTTGAGAAAGGAATTGATAAGATTCTTAAGAAGGTGGGCGAGGAGACAACGGAAGTAATCGTTGCCGCCAAGGGTAATGATAAAGCTGAAACTATTTACGAAATATCCGACCTTATGTATCACACAATGGTGCTTATGATCGAAATGGGTATTTCTGTTGATGAGATTATGAAGGAGCTTGCTTCCCGACATATTATTGACCACAAGGTTAAGCAGGAAAAAATGGTCTGAGCAGTTAACCCGGAAGGGATTATGCTAAGGTTTGACACGTTTATGCTATCGTGATATAATTCCCTGTGTGGTTGCTTTTTATGAATCTCCGCAAACACTTGTTGTTGGCGGAGATTAAATGTATCGGAGGCTTTTGTTATGAAAAAAATCATTGACATACGTTGGGAGAGGGTGAACCTTCGTTTTGCCTTTGAGGGCGCTCTGTCGGGGGATGTCTTTATAAAATCCGAAACAGGGAAGATTTACCCTCTTGATATGAAAGGGAATACGGCATCATTAAATGTAACAAATCTGTCAGGTGAAATGATGACAGAGGGAAGCTGGTACATTTACGCAGATAACGAGCCCGTAAACATTGAGGCTTCACTTATAAACAGACTTGATGACTTTTCAAGAGTTTTCCGTTACAGAGAGTTTTATGCCTTTATCACAGAACTGTTTCTCGATGATGAAATGCATCTTTACATTAATGCAAGCTATATGATGAGAAACAGAAAACCTCGTAAAAATTACAGATTTGCAGAGAAAAAGGGTGTAAAGGGAAAGCTTCTTGTGTTATTTAAGCTCCTTTTCTCTTTTATGATTAATGCTTTTTACAGATTTGTAAGACTGTTCCGAAGCAAAGGGGAGCGAAGTGTTCTTTTCTTCTCTGAAAACGATAACGAGCCCCGTGGAAATCTTAAAGCCTTTTATGAGTATCTCAGCGGAAGGGATAATATAAAAATCCGTACCTCTTTTTTTAACAGATATGATGGTGCGGATATCCGGGATATGGCAAAAGCCGTTGTAAATGTTGCCCTGAGCGATATAATAATTGTCGATAACTATGTTTCATTTCTCAATATAATTAACCTGGCACCGGAGCAGAAGCTTGTCCAGCTATGGCACGCGGGCGTAGGCTTTAAATCAGTTGGTTATGCCCGCTTCGGTAAGGATGGTGGGGGACACCCCTTCAGGTCCAGTCACCGAAAGTACACAACGGCTATTGTTGATGATGAAAGACTTGTTGATATTTACAAAGAGGTTTTTGCCGCAGATGAAAGAATCTTCAAGGTGTTGGGGATGCCCAGACTTGATGGGTATTTGTCTGCGGAAAAGCTCATAAATACAGAAATGCGTTTGCTCAGCGAATATTCATTTTTGCGGAATAAAAGGATTATTCTTTTTTCTCCTACATACAGAGGGGTAACGGCTGCTGATGCCTATTACGACTATTCTCTCCTTGATTTAGGTGAAATTTACAATTTCTGCAAGGCAAATGATTTTGTTTTCGTTATTAAAATGCATCCTTTTGTACGGATACCTATCAACATCCCCGAGGAATATACCTCTTGTATAATTGACCTTTCCGAGGATGATATTAACGACCTTATCTGCATTTCGGATATTATGATAACGGACTATTCCTCTTGTGCTTACGAGTTTTCCTTCTTTAACAGACCGCTTGTTTTCTTCAGGTTTGATAAGGAAGCTTATGAGTACGAAAGACCTGTTCACACTCTTGATATGTTTACTGCTCAGCAATATGAGGTTAAAACCTTTAGGGATATGATGAGAATTCTTGGTGCGTTGAGAAATGTAGATATTAATAAGCGCTTCTCAGACTTGAGAGAAAGACAAAATGATTGTTGCGAGAAAATCGCAAAAGAAATTTTAGGGTGATTGTGTGAAAAGCTTGATATTCAAGGTTCTGATTTTGGGTTTGAATATTATTTACAGCTTTTTTAAGCTGTTAAAGGTTAAAAACAAGGCGGTGATGATCAGCCGCCAGTCAAATGAAATAAACGATGATTTCCGGCTTCTTGGCAAAGAGCTTGAAAAGAGTGTAGAGGTAGTGTCTCTTTGTCGCACCCTTGATGGTGGTGTGAATTCAGGGATATTTACCAAAATATCCTATGGTCTTCATATGTTTACCCAGATGTATCATCTTGCAACCTCAAGAATATGTGTTCTTGATTCCTATAGCCCCGTTGTAAGTGTGCTCAATCACAAAAA
>JAZSCI010000053.1:0-4158 GCA_045602865.1 Acutalibacteraceae bacterium | reverse complement strand
AGTTTTTACTGCAATTTGAGTGGTACCGCGGATAGTTGATTATTCGTCTCAAAGCAAGTTTTCTTGCTTTGGGATTTTTTTATTTGTAATTTTTGAGATTATTTTGAAAGAAGGTCGACAATTATGGAGAAAAACTCAGTTACAAACAAGCTTGCAGAGGTTGCACGCCGAATAAGAGAGCTTCGTGATATTTACGGCTTTACCGCGGAGCAGATGGCAGAGAAGACAGAGCTCACTATAGATGAGTATATGAGCTATGAGTGTGCTCAGGAGGATTTGCCATTTACCTTTATTCATAAATGTGCCCTTGCCTTCGGTGTTGAAATTACAGATTTGCTTGAAGGACAGAGTGCAAAGCTGACAACCTACAATGTCACCCGCAGAGGAAAAGGACAGATTACCGCCAACGAGGAAGGCATACTTATTCAGAATCTCGCTCCTCGTTTCAAAAATAAGCTTGCTAATCCCTATTGGGTAAAATATGAGTATTCAAGTGAGCTTCAATCAAAGCCTATTGAAGTGACTACTCACTCAGGGCAAGAGTTTGACCTTGTAATAAAGGGTGCTCTTAAGGTACAGATAGGAGACCATATCGAGGTTCTTCACGAGGGCGACAGCATTTTCTACAAGAGCTCTACTCCTCACGGAATGATTGCCGTGGATGGTGAGGATTGTCTTTTCCTTGCTATGGTTATGACAGAGGATGAAAAAATTGCCGATACACATATGAGCAAGGTGAATGTGGGCAAGGCTCCCAAGGATTTCCCTCTCGTTTGTGATAAATTTATTAAAACAACAGTTGATGAAAACGGTGTATGCGACAGTATCACCTTTGAAAATGAGGATAAATTCAACTTTGCCTTTGATATTGTTGATGAGTTGGGAAGAAACTATCCCGAGAAGCTTGCAATGCTCCATATTTCAGAGGATATGACAGAAAGGCGCTTCACCTTCAAGGATATAAAGGAAGCATCCTCTCAGGCTGCCAACTATTTCAAATCCCTTGGTATAAAGAAGGGGGACAGAGTTCTTCTTGTTCTCAAGCGCAATTATCAGTTCTGGTTTGCAATTTTGGGCCTTCACAAATTGGGCGCTATAGCAATTCCTGCTACAAATCAGCTTGTAGTTCACGATTATGAGTACAGATTCAATTCGGCAGGTGTAAGTGCAGTTGTTGTTTCTGCAGATGGTGTGGCTACCGATTACATTGATGAAGCACAGAAAAATTGTCCTTCTCTTGTTACCAAAATCGTTGCCAACGGTAAGAAGGAAGGCTGGCATTGCTTTGATGAGGAGTACGGACTTTTCAGCAGAAGATATGTAAGGGATGAAAATTCCGCTTGCGGAGATGATCCTATGATAATGTTCTTCACATCAGGTACAACCGGCTATCCTAAAATTGCTACACATTCACACAAGTACCCCTTAGGACACTTCATTACGGCTAAATACTGGCATTGTGTTCAGCGCGATGGAATACACTTTACAATTTCCGAAACCGGATGGGGTAAGGCTCTGTGGGGTAAGCTTTACAGACAGTGGCTCTGTGAAGGCGGCGTGTTTGTCTATGACTTTGACAGATTCGATGCAGCAAAGATTCTTCCCATGTTTGCAAAGTATCAGATTACAACCTTCTGCGCACCGCCCACAATGTACCGTATGCTTATAAAGCAGGATATTTCAAAGTACGATTTGTCCTCGATCCAGCACGCTACAACTGCCGGTGAGGCACTTAACCCCGAGGTTTTTAAGCAGTTTGAGAAGGCTACAGGACTTCGTGTTCACGAGGGCTTCGGACAGACCGAAACAACCCTTTCGATTGCCAACCTTAACGGCACACCCATTAAAATCGGTGCTATGGGTAAGCCCACACCTCTTTATGACATTGATATCGTAGATCCCGATGGCAAGTCGGTTGCAAACGGCGAAACGGGTGAAATTGTTGTTCATACAGACAGAGGTACTCCCTGCGGTCTCTTCCTTGGCTATTACAATGATGATGAAAAAACAGCAGAGGTCTGGCACGATGGTCTCTATCACACAGGTGATACTGCCTGGAGAGATGAGGATGGCTATCTGTGGTATGTAGGCCGTGTGGATGATGTTATCAAATCCTCGGGCTACCGTATAGGACCCTTTGAAATCGAAAATGTTATTATGGAGCTTCCTTATGTTCTTGAATGTGGTGTTTCTGCCGCACCTGATGAGGTGAGGGGACAGGTTGTAAAAGCAAGTATTGTCCTTACAAAGGGTACAGAGGGGACTGAGGAGCTTAAGAAGGAAATCCAGAATTATGTTAAGGAGAACACCGCTCCCTACAAATATCCCCGTATAGTTGTATTCAGAGATGAGCTTCCAAAAACCATAAGCGGAAAGATTATCAGAAACAAGCTTTGATATATAGACTATAGATAAAATACACCCGATATCTTTGTATAAAATGTATATATATCTATTGACAAATTTAATAAGATGTGATATCTTTGGGATAATTGAATAATCAAAGGCGTTGAAGAAAAGTGTACGGAATTTTACCTTTCAGAGAAGTGGCGGTTGGTGAAAGCCATAGCCTAAGGCTTCGTATTTGTAGTTTCTGAGCCGGGAGGAAGAAAGGCTTTGCTTAGTAGAACCTCTCCGTGTTTGCTACGTTAGTGCATAGAGGTTGATTGACCTCGAGAGGGGCAGTATATACTGCAATTTGAGTGGTACCGCGGGTATTAGTTTTTTACTCGTCTCAAAGATTATCTTTGGGACGAGTTTATTTGTGTCCCAAAACAGGAGGACTTATTTAATGGATAAGATTACAGGACTTGATTTTAAGATCAAGGAAATGGCAGGGCGTATCAAGGAGCTCAGAGAAATTGAGGGCTATAGCGTTGCCGAAATGGCAATGAAAACCGATGTTTCCGAAAGTGAATATCTTGCTTGTGAAAACGGCGAAAGCGACCTTAACTTTGCTTTCATTTACAGATGTGCTTTAGCATTCAATGTGGATGTAACAAGCATTATTGAAGGAAGCAGTCCCAAGCTTACTAACTATGTGTTTACCAAAGCCGGAAAGGGACAGAAGATTGAAAAGGCACACGGAATGACCTATTACAATCTTGCCGCAGCCTTCAAAAACAGGATTGCAGAGCCTCTTTTTGTTCATAGCGTGTACGATGAGAAAAATCAGTACAAGGATATTGAGCTTACAACCCATGCAGGTCAGGAGCTTGATATTGTTGTTGAAGGAAAGCTCAAGGTTCAGGTAGGTGAGCACTCCGAGATTCTCGGTCCCGGTGACAGTATCTACTATGACAGCTCCACACCTCACGGTATGATTGCCGTTGAGGGTAGTGACTGTACCTTCTATGCTATTGTTCTTAATCCTACAGGTGAGCCTATCCCTGAGCTTCAGCATGTGAAGACAGAGGAGTATAAGGCGCCCGAAAAGATTAAGGAAGACAAAAAAGAAAGACTTTATCATAAGTTTATTGATGTTGAGCGCAACGAAAAGGGCACACCCACATCAATCAGCTTTAAAAATACAGAAAACTTCAACTTTGCCTATGACCTTATTGATGCTCTTGCAGACAGAGAGCCGGATAAGCTTGCTATGCTTCATATTTCAAGGGATAAGACCGAAAGGCGTTTTACCTTCAAGGATATGAAGAAGGGCTCTGCTCAGGCGGCAAATTACTTCAAGTCACTTGGCATCAAAAAGGGCGACAAGGTTATGCTCATACACAAGCGCCATTATCAGTATTGGTTTGCGATGCTTGGTCTTAATAAGCTCGGCGCTATCGGTATCCCTGCACCCAATCAGCTGCAGGAGCACGATCTGGAATATCGCTTCCGGGCTGCGGGTGTTAAGGCTATTCTTTGTACAACTGATGGTGATGTAGCAAATCAGGTTGACCTTGCTGCAGATAAATGTCCCGGTCTTGAGATTAAGATTGCAGTAGGTGAAAACCGCGAGGGCTGGAGAAATTACGATGAAGAGAGTAAGCTTTTCAGCACCCACTACGAAAGAGGGGAGGATGCCCCCGGCGGTGATGACTTAATGCTTATGTTCTTCACCTCAGGAACAACGGGCTATCCCAAAATTGCGGCTCACAGCTATACATATGCTCTCGGTCACTTCCATACTGCAAAGTATTGGCATAATGTTGATCC
>JAZSCI010000052.1:0-3129 GCA_045602865.1 Acutalibacteraceae bacterium | reverse complement strand
GTTATTGAGGCAGGCTTCTCCTCCGTTATGTTCGACGGTTCTCACTACGCTATAGAGGAGAACATCGAAAAGACCAAGGAGATAATCAGAATTGCCAACGAAAAGGGTATATCTGTGGAAGCAGAGGTTGGCTCAATCGGCGGCGAAGAGGACGGTGTTGTAGGCGGCGGCGAGGTTGCCGACGTCAACGAATGTAAGCTCATTGCAGACCTCGGTGTGGATATGCTTGCCGCAGGTATAGGCAACATTCATGGTAAATACCCCGAAAATTGGGCAGGCTTACGCTTTGACGTACTCGAAGAAATAAGCAATGCTACAAGCCCCATGCCTCTCGTGCTTCACGGAGGTACAGGCATCCCTGCAGATATGATAAAGAAAGCAATATCTCTTGGTGTAAGCAAAATCAATGTTAACACAGAGTGTCAGCTTTCCTTTGCAGCTGCTACAAGAGAATATATCGAAGCGGGCAAGGACCTTCAGGGCAAGGGCTTTGACCCCAGAAAGCTTTTGGCACCCGGTGTAGAGGCTATCAAGGCAACAGTTAAGGAAAAGATGGAGCTTTTCGGTTCTGTAGGCAAGGCATAATGTTTGCATAAGTATATAACTTTTGTGAGGTTGTAAAAAGTCATTGCCGAGGGTTTGTCACAAGTGGCACACCTTTGGGAGGCATTTTACAGCCTCTGTTGTTTTTTGATTATGAATGTATTTTGAATATTATCCAAAATCACTTGACTTTTTGGTTGATTTTGGGTATAATATTATAGTTATGCTGGAGTGGTATACGAAGGCATAAGTGTAATTTTTAGAAGGAGAATTAGTAAAATGGCATTGAAACCCATCATTTTGACACCTGAGGGCTACAAAAAGCTGGAAGAAGAATTAAGAACTCTCAAGGTTGAGGGCAGAAAGGAAATCGCCGAAAAGATTAAAGAAGCAAGAAGTTATGGCGACCTCAGTGAAAATGCGGAATATGATGCAGCCAAGGACGCACAGGCTTCCATGGAACAGAGAATTACAACTATCGAAAATATGCTCAAAAATGCTCAAATCGTATCTGACAGTGATGTAACCACAGACGCTATAAGCATCGGCTCCAGAGTTAAGCTCTATGATATAGAGTTTGAAGAAGAGATGGAGTATACAATTGTAGGTTCTACAGAGGCAAACCCCGATGCAGGAAGGATCTCGGACGAAAGCCCCATAGGCAAGGCAATCCTCGGACACAAGGTGGACGATGTTGTGGATGTAGAGCTCCCCGGCGGAGAGACAATTCAGTTTAAGGTACTTGAGATAAACAAATAGAAAGGAACACCCTATATGGAACAGAGAATTATCGAAACAGAAGAAAACCTGAACGAACTTTTGAAGGTGCGCAGAGATAAGCTCAAGGAACTTCAGGCAGAGGGCAGAGATCCCTTTGAAATAACCAAGTTCCAAAGAACTCACACCTCGGGTCAGATTAAGGATGACTATACCGAGGAGGAAAGAGAGATAACAAAGCGCGGCTCCGACGAAACGGAAAAGATTATTGCTAAGATTTCTGCTCTTGACGGCAAGACAGTTACCGTTGCAGGCAGAATTATGTCCAAGAGAGGTATGGGCAAGGTTGGTTTTGTACACATAGCAGATATAGACGGCAAAATTCAGCTTTTTGTCAAGAAGGATGCTCTCGGCGAAGAGGAGTATAACCGTTTCAAAAAGCTTGATATAGGCGATATTGTAGGTGCAGAGGGTGAGGTATTTACTACCCAAACAGGCGAGATTTCTGTAAGAGCAGACAAGATTACCCTGCTTTCCAAGTCCCTTCGTCCTCTCCCCGAAAAGTTCCATGGCTTAAGTGATCCCGACCTTCGTTACCGTCAGAGATATGTGGACCTTATTATGAATGACGATGTCAAGGATACATTTATCAAACGTTCCAAGATTCTTTCGTCCATTCGCAGTTACTTAAACGGCGAGGGCTTTCTTGAGGTGGAGACTCCCATGCTTGTTTCCAATGCAGGCGGTGCGGCGGCTCGTCCTTTTGAAACACACTTTAATGCCCTTGACGAGGATTTGAAGCTCAGAATATCCCTTGAGCTTTACTTAAAGCGTCTGATTGTAGGCGGTCTTGAAAAGGTTTATGAAATCGGAAGAGTTTTCCGTAACGAGGGTCTTGACACCCGTCATAATCCCGAGTTTACTCTTATGGAGCTCTATCAGGCTTATACAGATTATCACGGTATGATGGACCTCACAGAGAATCTCTATCGCCACGTTGCCATGGATGTGCTGGGTACAACCAAAATTGTGTACAACGGCATAGAAATGGATTTGGGCAAGCCCTTTGAGAGAATAACCATGGTAGATGCAGTCAAGAAGTATTCCGGTGTTGATTTCGATAAGATAGAAACTCTGGAAGAGGCACGTGCTGCTGCCAAGGAGCATCATATCGAATATGAGGAAAGACATAAGAAGGGTGAAATATTAAACCTCTTCTTCGAAGAATATGTGGAGGAGCACCTTGTTCAGCCTACATTTGTTATGGATCATCCCGTTGAGATTTCCCCTCTTACCAAGAAGAAGCCCGGCAATCCCGACTATGTGGAGCGCTTCGAGTTCTTTATGAACGGCTGGGAAATGGCAAATGCTTATTCCGAGCTCAATGACCCCATTGACCAGAGAGAACGCTTTAAGGTTCAGGAAGAACAGCTTGCACAGGGAGACGAGGAAGCTAACACAACCGATGAGGACTTTATGAACGCTCTGGAAATCGGTATGGCTCCCACCGGAGGTATAGGCTTTGGTATAGACCGTATGTGCATGCTTCTTACGGATTCACAGGCGATAAGAGATGTGTTGCTGTTTCCGACGATGAAGTCTCTCTCCGACAAATGAGTTTGCTTTAGCAAACGAAATGAGTCGTTAGCGAGCAGAAAGGCATACTGAGTATGCCGCGAGCGGGAGAGGACAAATGCGACGAGGCGAAAAAACACAACCGTTGAAAAATAAAGTGTTTTGAGCCGAGCGTAGAAGTCTCTCTCCGACAAATGAGCTTGCTTTAGCAAACGAGATGAGTCGTTAGCGAGCAGAAAGGCATACTGAGTATGCCGCGAGCGGGAGAGGACAAATGCGACGAGGCGATGATTG
>JAZSCI010000051.1:0-6184 GCA_045602865.1 Acutalibacteraceae bacterium | reverse complement strand
GGTGTATTCTGTAATCGGGATTTATACTTTTGAGAATAATGGGGATTCTGAATATATCCTCATTCTTATGGTATGCGGCAATATTCATTTTAGGCATAGCGGCGCCTAAAATTTCTTTACTGCTTCCAAGAATTTCAAGCTCACAGCCCTCTGCATCTATTTTTATATATGTAGGCTTTCTGTTCCCGCACAGAGTTTTTAAGGTGAAGCTTTCTATGAGTGTGTCACCGCCTACGGCAGATTGTCTGCCGCCCAAGGAAGCAAAGCCTACCTGACCGTCAACATCGGTAACGGCACCGTTGACTCCCGAGAAATTTTCAAGAGAGCCGCAGTTATCCATAAGCTTTATGAAGGTTTTTCTGTCCGGCTCTGCCGCGGTAATATAAGCATATTTGCCCTTTGTGTAGCCGAGGAAGACTTCAACCGTATCCCCTCTGTAAGCGCCTACATCCACAAAGGTCTCATCCGAGGAAAGACACAGTATGTTCTCATAAGCCTCGGAAAGGGGTGTGGTTATCCCTTCAAGAAGGGAAAGCTCTCCTGTGTAAAGGAAATTAATATATCCCTCATACACTTTTCTTGAAAAATCATCTGCAAGTAATGAGTAAGCCTTCTTTATATCCTCTTCATTTTCACGGAAGAAAGCCTTGTTAAAGCAGGTGCTTCCTATAACAGGAACGCAGGGCACAAGAACTCTGTGCCGCTTGCTTATGCTCATTATATTGTCAATAACCTCCTGCCGTGAAGAGCCGAAGGCAATAATCACTGTAAAGGAAGGATAAAGCTCTTCAAAATAAGACAGAGCCTTTACGGGAAAGCCCCTGAAGCTTCTTTCACGGACAAAGCTGCTGCTTGCGGTAACGCCGCTTATTTTCACACCTATTCTCTCAAGCTCATCAAGCACCTTGTCAGCGCCGTTTCCCGTGCCGTACATAATAATGGGCTCTGTAGCTTCCTTAAGCCTTTCCCACACACAAGTACCCTTAAGCTGAAATTTCACAAAGACTCCCCCCTTCTTTTTTGATACCTTTTCATTTTAGCACACCGCTTAAAATTATTCAACATCAGGGTGAACGTAATTATCATAACAAATCACAACAAAAAGAAAAGCTCCGGGCATCAGTGATACCCGGAGAGAATTCAGAAAGTATTATTGTGACTGCTTCTGAGCCTTCTGTATAGCCTTTTCAGCGCTCTTCTTATCAGCGGCATTTCCAACCTTGTTCAGAAGAACAATACAACCGATGATAATTCCTACAACAACAAAAATACCAATCATACCTGCAACTGAGCAGAGTAATGCTTCCATAATAGCTGTCATATTTCTACCTCCTAAATCAACCGAAGAAATTAAGAATCATACCACCGGCGATAACAGAAGCTACCTGACCGGAAACGTTTACGCCTGTTGCGTGCATAAGAAGGAAGTTCTGGTTATCCTCCTGAAGTCCCATTTTGTGAACAACACGGGATGACATGGGGAATGCAGAAATACCTGCAGCACCAATCATAGGATTGATTTTGTTACCTTCCTTGAGGAAGATGTTGAGGAACTTTGCAAAGAGAACGCCACCTGCAGTATCAACAACGAATGCTACAAGACCGAGACCGAGAATGAGAGCAGTTTCCTTTCTGAGGAAAGCCTGAGCCTGCATATTGATAGCAACTGTAATACCGAGAAGAATTGTAATAAGATTTGCAAGAACCTTCTGTGCAGTTTCTGAAAGTGAATCGAGAACTCCGCACTCTCTGATAAGGTTACCGAACATAAGGAAGCCTACAAGAGCGGCTGACTGGGGAGAAACGATACCTGCAATTATTGATACAACAATGGGAAAAAGAATTCTTGTTCTCTTGGAAACGGCAACAGCAGAATATTTCATACGGATTCTGCGCTCCTTCTTTGTCGTGAGAAGCCTGATAACAGGGGGCTGTACCATAGGAACAAGTGCCATATATGAATATGCGGCAACAATAATAGCACCGATATTCTTTGAGCCGAGAGTGTTAGCGACGAAAATTGATGTGGGACCGTCTGCGGCACCGATAATAGCAATTGATGCAGCTTCCTTGATATCGAAGCCGAATACAGTTGCAAGAGTAAGTGTAAAGAATATACCGAACTGTGCTGCGGCGCCGAAAATCATAAGCTTCGGATTAGAAAGAAGGGGACCGAAGTCAATCATAGCACCAATACCGATAAACAGAAGCAAGGGGAAAAGCTCATTAGCAATACCTGCATTATACAAAATATTGATTGCGCCCTCTTCACTTGCCACACCTACGATTTCAGCAAGGGGCAGGTTTACGATAATTGTTCCGAAGCCCATAGGTAATAAAAGTGTAGGCTCCATATCCTTTGCAATTGCAAGATAAATAAGCAATCCGCCGATGCCCCACATAATGAGCATAGGGATAAACTCATTGAGATTCATTTCGGACACTGCCGAAAAAATCATCAGAATTTTATCGAGTAATTCATTAACCATTTTTCTTCCTCCGTTTTTTTCACGGGCTACCCCGTTAATTTGACTTTCTTGTTTTCCTGTGATACCATACAAAGCCGAGGTGATTTTTTGAAAGCTCCTGTTCCCCGCACAGTACACAGAAAAAAATTATATGACACAGTCCTCGTAGCACTTTTTTCTGCGATTATAATAATCTGTTCCCTTATAACCTTACCATTTTCCGTGCCCTTCACCCTGCAGACCTTCGGCATTTACTGTGCCGTACTGCTTTTAGGCGGAAAAAGAGGAACTCTTTGTATATTCCTCTACATCCTTCTGGGTGCGGTAGGCTTGCCTGTTTTTTCAGGCTTCAGCGGTGGTCTCGGTCACCTTTTCGGTGCTACGGGCGGATACATAACCGGCTTTCTTTTCATAGGTCTTGTACCGACTCTGTTTTCCCTGCTTTCTGTCAGGAAAAGCTTCACACCCCTTGCCCTTGTATCGGGAACTGTGCTGTGCTACATTTTCGGTACTGTACGCTATGTACTTTTTTATTCCGATTCATTAAATGCATCCGAATTTATATCCGTAATGAGTATATGTGTTCTGCCCTTTATTATCCCCGACACCATAAAGCTTATTACGGCTCTGTTTCTCTGCAGGAAAATACAGAGCAGAACAAATCTTTTTCAATGAGCAGTCAGACTGCTCATTTTTTATTTTAATCTACGATACCTTCAAGGAAATTCACTTCACGGACATTAAGGTCTGTATCTATTCTGAAGGTTTTTATTTCGTGAGCGGTAATATCAAACCAGAAGCCGTTGTCAAAGAGCTTCGACATAATGAAGCATCTTGTACTGCTGATACCCTGAGTCTCATAAAGTCTTACTACAAGGTCTCCGCTTCCGTCCTCACATCTCTTGAGTGCGGTAATTACCACATTATCCGCATTTGTATACATAAAGGAGTTTTTCTGGGGAAGGTCACCCTTGTGATAGCTTTCAGGCACCGCAACAACATTATTGTTGAAAAGATGTGCTTCCTTTACTACATCACTTGTCTGTGCTTCACCCTCGTGAAGGTAAATTCCGTATGAGAATCTGTTGAGACCTTCATCGGTATAATTGAAGCTTGCGGCAGGTCTGTAAGAATAGTGGTCTGCAAAAATCACGTTTCTAAGTGCAGTAAGTCTCAGCTCTGCACCGGGACAGTCGTAGCTGTACTTGGAATCGCTCATTACAGAAATACCCATTCTTCTGCCGTTTTTAGTTACTGTAAGGTCACCCCAGTTAAGCGCAGGCTCCTCATCACCATCGCAGGGGCGCTTAATGAAGCCGCAGGGGATTTCGTAGGTTGAAGCTTCATCGCTGCCGCCAACGGGAAATGCCATTTTAAGCAGAGTGAATTTTTCCTGCCACATAGCCTTACAATCAACACGAAGAGTTTTCTGCTCCTTTGCAAGGATAAAGTCCTGTGTAAGATAGGATTCACCGAATTTATGGGTTGTGCGGATAACTGAGCGAAGCTCACCATCCTCAACTCTCTCAATGCTTACAAGCTCCATAAGTCCTTTGATTTCGTGGAATTTGAAAACATTGTGTGCCCAGGTATCGGTTTTATCATCATTGATTACTGTGGGAATAGCAAGATAATTATCCTGAGCATACTCATCACCTGTAAGCTTATTTACAAGACTCCTGATATAGCCGGTCTGACTGTCAAGCTCAACGGAGATATACTCATTCTCCATACGGTAATCCTGAAGGCAGCTGATTTCTTCTTCAGCCTTCACATCTGCACATTCAAGCCAGTAAACACTGTAGCCGAAGGGCTCAACCTTTGCCATAAACATTGTATCAAGGTGCTCATCGTTAGAACGTGAAGAGCGGACATTCTGGAATGTAACCTCATTACCCTCAGAATCCTTTACACTCTTTGAGGGGTGATACATTCTTACGGGCATATTCACCTCATAGGAATGGGGGTTGAATACAACTACAGGTCGGGGGAAGCCGTTGTCTGCACCACTGTAATGGCGTTCCTCGAAAACTGCATCGCTTACGCCCTCAATCCAGGTATCAATTCTTCCGGAAATCTTAAGAACTGCATTATTGAAAAGCTCTGAGCCGATATTCATAGCATAGCCCTCGGAAGCCTTTACATCCTCGTAAGCCTCCTGAATGGAACAACCGCACATAATATCGTGGAACTGATTGAAGCACACCTTGCGCCATGCATCCTTGAATTTTTCTGTTCCGGGCTTTGAGTCCGTAACAACGGAAGCAATTGTATCCCATTTCTCTGCGGCACCCAGAAGGTTTTCCGCTTTGCGGTTAAGCTCCTTTACAAGAGAGGTTGCGCTGTAGCAGCCGCTTGCGTGGTGCTGCATTTCATCCTGCCATACGGGGATATCGAGGAATTGTGAAATAGCATCCTCAAAGAATTCATCGGGAGAAGAAAATTCAAGCTCGTTGTAGCCCTCTCTCTCAAGATTTTCCATAAGATACTCTATATCGCCCTTTGTGGGGCCGCCGCCGTGGTTTCCCACACCGTAAAAGAGCATCATTCCGTGACCTGTTTCCTCGGCACGTTCATTTGCCTCTTCTATTCTTCTGTCAAGGGATTCCTTACCGCTTGAAGCATAGCCTGAGGGAATTCTGTACGTAAGCACTCTTGAGCCGTCTGCACTGTCCCACCAGAAAAGATTTTCGGGAATTTCGGGATTTTCGTGCATACCGGGTCTATGCATAACATAAGCGTGCATACCTGCCTTTACAAGGAGCTGAGGCATCATAGCATTGTGGCCGAAGGAGTCAACATTGTAGCCTGTTGTACAGATGACACCGAATTTCTCGTAGTAGTAAAGCTGACTGTAAAGAGCCTGACGGGCAAAGCTTTCGCCCGAAGGCATATTGCAATCGGGTTGTACCCACCAGCCGTTTACGGGCACCCATCTGCCTCTGCGCACCATTGAACGGATTTCCTCAAACATCTGAGGATCAATTTCCTCAACCCACTTGTAATAAGCCGCCGAGGAGCAGGTGAATACGAAATCGTTGTATTCCTTTAATCTGTCGAGAGCGCTGCGGAAGGTCTGCAGTACCTCTGCACAGCCCTCCTGCCATCTCCAGAGCCATATAGGATCAAGATGAGCATTACCGATAAGCTTAATTGTTTTATCCATTATTCCTCACCCTCCTCTATGAATCCGAAGTATCTGCCTAACCAGTAGGCCATTGTATATACATAGCAGCTTTCTACACAAAGTGCTCCGCCGCTGTCCTCGTTTTTGTACTCGAGAGGATCTCTGTCGTACTTTGAAATGAATCTCTCATCATTTGTAGGAAGAGCAGAAAGCTCCTTCATACCGCCTCTTCGTGTGAGAACGGGATAATCCCTTCTGCAATCCATTGAAACACAGCTTGCAAGTCTGGAGAGATTGAAACGGTAAAACCATGTTCTGATTCTCTCTGCATCGGGCTTTGCATTTTCGGGATCGCTGAGGAAATATATGAAATCATAAGCCGCATTGAACTCAGGGCCCATAGCATAACGCCAGGTACGGAATGCGCTTCTAAAAAGCTCCTTCTGTTTTTCATCAGGCTCAAGGGTAATGAGTCCCCACAGAGAAGCTACTGCAAGAGCGAAGTCACCGTACATAATTTCCTCTCTGTCATCAAGACCGCCCTGAAGGCTCTGCTGATGGAAACGGTCAAAGTGCTTGACTGTAAGCT
>JAZSCI010000050.1:0-10662 GCA_045602865.1 Acutalibacteraceae bacterium | reverse complement strand
ATGTTTATCTCAGAACAAATGCTATGAATGGCAACGAAATTGTTGAGGTAACTACAACCGAGGAGACCTATAAATCCTCTGTTTATGAGGTTAAGGTTGATCCTCAGGGTACTGTTTATGCCATTACAGGTGCATCGGGCTGCAAGAGCTATATTGCTAAGAGCAATACCGAAACGGATAAGCTTTTCCCAAGAGCGGAGGCTATTGTGAATGTAGATAGCCCTGTTTTTGCAGGTGTAAGGGTTGTTGGTGGTACCCTCTACTATGATGCATATACAGTTGAAAATGGTGAAGCCGAAAAAATAGATTCCTTTGCTATAAAAAATACAGCCGAGTCGGGAGATGCGGACAATGATGGAAGCGTTACCCTTGAGGATGTAAATAAAATTCTCCGTGTTGCTACAAAAATCGACAGTATTTCATCAGATGAAATCAGAAGATATGATGCTGACGGAGATAAGCACGTGACCGTTAAGGATGCCCGTATAGCTTTGAAAAAGGCTGCGGGTATGGAATAAAAACAGGAGGATGAGAAAAATGAAAAGGGTTAAGCTTGGAATTATCGGTGTGGGTAATATGGGTTCAAGCCATATTAAGAACTACCTCAAGGATATGATGCCTGAGATAGAGATTACGGCTGTTGCTGATATTAAGCCCGAAAGACTTGAGTGGGCAAAGGAGCAGCTTCCTCAGGTGAAAACATTTGATACTGCTTCTGCACTTATGGATTCAGGAGAGGTTGAGGCTGTGCTTATTGCCACACCTCACTATGACCACCCTGTGTTGGCTATTGAGGCTTTTGAAAAGGGACTTCACGTAATGTGCGAGAAGCCTGCAGGTGTCTTTACTAAAAAGGTTCGTGAAATGAATGCGGCGGCAGACAAAAGCGACAAGATTTTTGCCATTATGTTCAATCAGCGTACAAATTGTCTTTACAGAAAGGCTCATGAGCTTGTTCATAGCGGAAAATTCGGTGAGCTCAGGCGTGTAACCTGGATTATTACTGACTGGTACAGAACTCAGGCATATTACAATTCAGGTGGCTGGAGAGCAACCTGGTCAGGTGAAGGCGGCGGAGTTCTTCTCAATCAATGTCCCCACCAGCTGGACTTGTGGCAGTGGATATGCGGTATGCCCGAAAAGATTACCGCAGTATGTCACGAGGGTAAATGGCACAACATAGAGGTTGAGGATGATGTTATGATTTATGCCGAATATCCCAATGGTGCAACAGGAACATTCATCACCACAACGGGCGATTATCCCGGAACAAACAGACTTGAAATAACCCTCGACAGAGCAAAGCTTATCTGTGAGGGTGGAAAGCTTATTGTAAATGAGCTTAAGCAAAGTGTAAGCGATCACGCTATGAATTCGGAAGAAGGCTTCGGTTCAATCGAGTACGAAACCTATGAAGCAGAGCTTGATGGCAGAAACATTCAGCATCCTGAGGTTATGAACAAATTTGCAGGTGCAATTCTCCGTTCCGAGCCCCTTACAGCGGCAGGTCAGGAGGGTATCAACGGTCTTATGATATCAAATGCGGCATTCCTTTCATCCTGGTTAGGTGAGACTGTAACCCTTCCCATAGATGAGGACTTGTTCTATGAGAAGCTTCAGGAGAAAATTGCTTCCTCCACCTTTGTTAAAGAGGTAAAAGAGGTTGTAAATGAGAATATGGATTCAACATATTGAGGCGGGTTTATAATGAATAGAAGAATTTTAAAAACATTAGTATGTGCAGTTGCAATATTATGTATGATGTGCAGTAGCGCTACTGTTTTTGCAGTTGAGGAAACTATCGGCTCGGGAATTAATATTCAGCCGATTACTCAGCCTGAAACAACTGCAGAGCCTACAACAGAGGAGCCCAAGGAAACCGAGGCGCCTGAAACAACTGCAGAGCCTACAACGGCTGAAAATACCAGACCGTATACACCACCTGTACAAAACAATAATTCAGGTGGCTCACAGGGTAATGGGGGTAGCGGTTCATCAAATAATAATACTCCACAGAATGACACTCCCGTTCAGAATACACCCCAGACTACAAAGGAAGAGACTACCAAGGAAACCACAGAAGAAACACTTCCTGAGGGCTCCTTCTATGTGTATCTTGAGCGCAACAACGGAAAACGCAGACTCAAGACTATTATGGATGGACCCGGTCTTGTGCCTGAGGTAAAGGATCCGGTACGTGAGGGTTATGTGTTCGATGGTTGGTACAAGGATGCGGATTTTGTAGAGCCCTGGAATTTCTTTACAGATGTGGCAAAGGGTGAGCTTGTAATTTATGCAAAGTGGTCTGTGGATACAGGTCTTAAAAAGTATCCTATTACAATCAAGCAGACTGAGGGCGGCGAGATTTCCGTAAATCCCGTTAAGGCAAGTAAGGGTGAGCCTGTTGTCATTATAATAAAGCCTGAAGAGGGAAAGAGACTTGCCGCAGGAAGTATGATGATTAACGGCGAGCCTACGGACGTTCTCAGCTTTGTAATGCCTGCAAAGAAGGTTACTATTACGGCGAAATTCGAGGATATTCCTGATGATGTGACACAGGTTGTGGAGAAAAAATCCGTAGCTCCCTTTGTAATATCTATTCTCGTATTTGCAGTGTTGCTTGTGATTGTTGTGGTAATTGTCTACAAGCGCAGAAATGATTCACTTATTGAAATTGATCCTGACGGTCCTCTTGATGTTGAGGATGATGACGATGAGGGCTGGATTGATGACTCTATTACCGTTGAGGATGGCTTCGTTGACGGCAAGATTATCAATACAGACC
Organism: Acutalibacteraceae bacterium; assembly: GCA_045602865.1. Lineage (GTDB taxonomy): Bacteria > Bacillota > Clostridia > Oscillospirales > Acutalibacteraceae > DTU089. Next base: position 7,877 of record JAZSCI010000050.1, on the reverse strand, counting down.
GCGGCTTCCTTTCTGATGAGGATGAAGAAGAAGAGGAAGAGTAAGATTAGATTTAAATATCTTACGTGTTAAAACTGAAATAAATTACCCCTTGAGCAATAACTCAAGGGGTGATTTTTCGTGTATGGATGTGGTTTATTTATAATTAATGGCGACCATAAGCATCATAATAAGTGCGGAAAATCCGAACTCCGCCACAAATAGCTTCCAGGACCATTTTATCCATTTACCGTAGGTCACGCCTACAAGACCGATGGCAATAACCATAAGTCCGTTGGTGGGATACAGAAGATTTGTAAAGCCGTCAGCAATACAGAAGGTTGTAACAACACTCTGTCGGGAAATGCCGATAAGGTCGGAAAGCGGAGCAATAAGAGGAATTATGAGGAATGCCTTTGCAGTACCGCTTCCGATGAAAAACTCGAGAAATGCAATTATAAGGAAAATCATAACGATAGCAGTGTAGGGTGACATATCCTTCATTACATTATAAATATTATAAAGGACTGTGTGCATTATCTTGCCTTCGTTAAGAACATAGGAAATTGCAATAACAAAAATAATTATCGGGATAGCAGGAGCAATAGTTTTAGCACCCTGAAGGAAGCTTGATGCAAGCTTTTTGCCTCTGAGTCCCGTGAAATATCCCGCAAGTAAGCCGCCGGTTGTGAAAAGCACGGCCATAGCAGGAAGGGAAAGTCCGCCTCCGAGACCGAAGGCAAAGTCAAGAATAATAAAGGCTACATCAATGAGAATACAAATAAGAAAAGCCTTTGTACCCTTTCGGATATCCCTGTTATTAAGGATTTCCTCTGCATCAGTAAGGGTGTACCTTTCTCGTAAAGCCTTGTCGGATTCGTATACCGGTGATTTGCGAGGATTTTTCTCGATTTTCTTTGCGTAGGAATAAAGGAAAAGGAAGAGAATCAGGTAAACTCCAAGAAATACTATTAGTCTGAGCCAAAGACCTGAAAAGGGCTCAAGCCCCGAAAGCTTTTGTACAGTTACCACATTGAATGGATTAAAGGTAGCCGCCGTAAAGCCCCAGGCAATAGAAACAAGACTAAGTCCCAGACCTACCAAAGAGTCCCACCCCATAGCCAGAGAAACCGCAACAGCTATAGGTACAAGGGTTATGGATTCTTCCAGAATACCCGCTGTGGAACTGAGGAGCATACATACGAATATTACTACAGCCATAAGAGTGTATTTTTTGTTGCTGTACCGTTTTATGAGAGTAGCCATTATGTATTTCAGAATACCGCATTTATCAAGTATCAGAAATGCTCCGCCTATGAGAACGATTATGAGAATTATGGCTATACCCGTTCCCGCCTGACTACTGCCTAAGCACAGTATAGGCGAAAGCACGATTTTCCATACGGGCATTTTATAATCATCGAGAGTGTGGTATGTACCGTCAACAATAGCCGCATAACCATTTTTCATAATCATACGGTATTCGCCTCGGGGGAGAACCTGGGTGAGTATACCTATCAATGCAAGTATGACAATGAGTACAACGGCAATCATCGCCATTGTTTTTTTGTTGAGACTCAAGCCCGGAGAATCAGAGCTTTTGTTTTTGTTGTCCATTTTTACCTCCTGTATAATAAAGTTTACGAAAGCTTATTTTTGATATAGGGCATTATACTTTATTATTTACATAAATGCAATATGTTTTTCGTTGACAAAGAAGTTCTCGGAAATTATAATATAATTAGGTTAATATTATATGATCAGTAAAATGTTTCGAGGTGCGATTTAGCAAATGAGAGTAAAAAAGAAAAAACACGGAGCTGAAAGGCTCGAGGCTTGCAGAAGTATTGTCATTAATGATCTGAGAGCAGAGGGAAATACCTCTCAGGCTCATTTCGGTAATGACAACCCCATAAGAATTGAAATCGGTTGCGGTAAAGGTGATTTCATTGTAGGTACCGCCGCAAAGGAGCCTGATGTTAATTTCCTTGCAGTGGAGAAGGTGTCGGATGTTTTAGTTCTTGCGGCAGAAAAGATTAAAAATGCAGAGCTGGGAAATGTGAGAGTGTGTTGTGTGGATGCAAAGGAGCTTGAGGAGATTTTCTCCGAGGGCAGTATTGACAGAATATATCTTAATTTTTCCGATCCGTGGCCTAAGGCGCGGCACGAAAAACGCCGACTCACATACAGAGCATTTCTTGAGATTTACAAAAAGCTTCTTAAGAAGGGCGGAGCAATTTATTTTAAAACCGATAACAGAGGTCTTTTTGATTTCTCACTTGAGGAATTTGAGAATTTCGGTATGAGAATGGAAAAGCTTACATTTGATTTACATAACTCGGAATATATGCAAGGCAATGTGATGACAGAGTACGAGAGGAGATTTTCCTCTGCAGGTGTTCCCATAAACAGAGTGGAAGCATATTTTGTTGAGGAATAACCCCTTAAAAGGAGACAATATGAAAAAAATAATCAGTATTTTTCTGGTATGTATAATGATTTTTTCTGCCGTGCCCATATCGGTACTTGCAACAGAGGGTGTTACATATATTGAAGATGTGCAGGGCTTAATGGATATTGCGCTCAATCCCCGTGGTGATTATGCCCTTTCGGCATCCATAGAGCTTAGCGGTGAATGGTCGCCCTTGTGCTGCTATGAGCCTTTTTCAGGTACTCTTGATGGCAGAGGCTACACAATAAGCGGACTTCGCGTTAAGGGCGATAGCCAATATGCAGGTCTTTTCGGTGTAGTCAGCGGAAAAATCAAAAACCTTACGGTTGAAGGTAATGTGAGCATAAGTGAAGCTCTTTCTTCTTCCGGGAATGTCTATGCAGGTCTTGTGGCAGGTATGGTAACAGAGTCGGGAAGCTTTTTCAGAGTATCGGCTTCAGGCGATGTAACTGCAGAGGCAGTTTGCTCTTCCCTTGTAAGCACAGATGTTGTAAAGGCATTCTGCGGCGGTCTTGCAGGCTATTATTCCGGAACAGAGGGTATAAGAGAATGTGCATACACAGGCGGAAAGATTTTTTCTTGCGGAGAAATGACAGGCTTCGGTACGGCTTATGCCCTTGCAGGCGGTATAGCAGGAAAAATCACATCCTCTGCATTTGCCGTGTACAGTCTCGGTGAGGTTGTCTCTGATGCTTATGCAGTCAGCAGTAACGGTGGTAGGGCATATTCCTACGGTGGCGGTATTGCAGGACAATCAAGCAGTATAAATCAGGCATATAATATTGGTGATGTTACATCTGAAAGTACAGACTCTGCATTCAGCGGAGCAATCTCAGGTTATATAAACGGTATAGCAGAAAATTGCTACTATCTTAACGGATGTGCTTCTGAGCCCTTTGGGAAAGCGGATGTATCTGCAACGGCAACAGGGCTTTCTGCATCTGCTTCAAAGAAGAAGGCTAATTATCCCGGCTTTGATTTTAATAATATCTGGGACATTCCTACGATTTTTTCTTCCAAAACCCCTTATTTCCGTGAAAAGACAGCTTATCTTTCCGGAAGCATCAGTGCTTCGGGAAAGACAGAGTTCGCACAGAAGCTTACGGCTAATTTGTCAAAGCTTACTCCCTCAGCCGCGTGGAATACTGAAACACCGTCTATTACCTATCAATGGTACATAGGCAGTGTGGCATATGATGAAAAAACAGGCGAGGAATATATCCGATATAGTCCCATTGAGGGTGCGAATAAAACAACATATACTACTGTGGCTGATGATGTGTGCAGCTATGTGAAGCTTGTTGTATATGGTACAAAGACATACGGCGGATATATTGAATCTGAGGGCTATTATATTCAGAAGAAAAACAGTCCCACACCCGAAATGCCCGGGGTTCAGGAGCTCGGTGATACCTTTGTTATATTAAAGGAAGTGGAAAACGGCGTTTACGGCTACTCTGCTTACGAAAACGGCAAGTGGAGTGAGCTGAGCTTTTCTCGGACAAATGAGATTACGGGGCTTAAACCCGAAACTTCATATATGTTCTATGTGAAGCTCGGAGAAAGCTCTACCCATTACGAGAGTATGCTGAGTGAGCCCTTGGAGCTTACAACCCTTGAGAAGGGTTACAATCCTTATGAAATTACGGGTGAGGTAATAGTTGACGGAGCATGTCGCTATGGTGGTATTGTGAATGCAAATACAAGCGGAATTTCTGCTCCCCGTTCAGATGCACCGGACCTTGAGTATCAGTGGTACAGAAACGGTGTTGCTATAGAGGGTGCTACCGATAAGAGCTATAATCTCAAAAAGCTTGATGTAGGACAGAAAATTTCTGTTTCCGTAAAGGGTGTTGAGCCCTATACAGGTGTAATATTCAGTCAGGAAGCGGTATGCGGTCTTTTCTATCCTTCTGCAGTTAATGCTGAAAATTCGGCTAACGGTATAATTCTCAGTTGGGATGATGTTTACGGAGCAACTGAATATGTTGTATATACCTGTATTGATGGTGAGCTTGAGGAGTATGATACAGTTTCGGGAAAAAGCTGTGTTATCGGAGGCCTTGAAAACGGTGTTCTTTATGAATACACTGTTGCGGCGGTTTGCGGAAATTATGTGGGAGAGGCAAATCCCGATGGTGCACAGATAATGTTCCTTTCCAAGCCGGGATTTATCTGTGTGGATGAATTTGTTGAGAGTCAGGCTACCGTGTCCTGGGATGAGGTGACGGGAGCAGAGGGCTACAATGTGTATCGCAACGGTACTATTATTGCCAGAAGGGTTCAGGGACTTTCCTATCAGGATATAGCAGTTGTAAATGAGATTCCTTATGAATATCAGGTGGAAGCCGTAAACGGAAGCTGGAGTTCGCAGAAAAGCGAAGGAGCTTCCATTGTGCTCAAGGGTGAGGTCCTTCATATTTACGGACAATGGGTAATAGACAGAGAGCCCTCCTGCACACAGAAGGGGCTTCGACACAGAAAATGTGATTTCTGTGATGCGGTGCAGACAGTTGAAACCCCCGAAAAAGGACATTCCTATGGTGAATGGGTAATCAGTAGTGAGGCTTCCTGCGGGGTTGCAGGTGTGAAGTTCAGCGAATGTACGGTTTGCGGTAATTTGTTGAAGGGTAGTATCTCTGCCAAGGAGCATTTTTACGGATATTGGGAGATTCTTGCTGAACCAACCTGTAAGAATAATGGTATGAAGGCTCGTGAATGTAGTCTTTGTGAGGACGTACAGACAGAAGAAATACCGAAAACGGAGCATATTTTCGGTGAATGGATTGTGTCTGTGGAGCCTGCCTGCAATAGTCAGGGTATGCAGCTCCGCTTCTGCGAAAGCTGCGGACAGTATGAGAGTGAGGCTATCCCGACCACAGAGCATAGCTTCAGCGATTGGGATATACTCAGAGAGCCTACCTGCGAATCAACAGGATATAAAGAAAGGTCCTGCTCGGAATGTGGTCTGCTTGAAGAGGCTGTAATTCCCCGTAGTGAGCATACACCGGGTGAGTGGATAGTTGAAAAGAAGGCTACTGTAAACAGACCGGGCGAGAAAGCGCTTATTTGTAAGGCTTGTAGTGAGTGTATAAAAACAAAGACTATCCCTCAGCTTGTATGTGCTGAGCCTGTGCTTAAAAAGGTTAAAGCTACTCAGACCTCTGTGAATTTCTATTGGTATGAGGAAGTCGGAGCTGATAGCTACAGAGTTTACAGGAGTACCGATGGTAAAAAGTGGAGTAAGCTTGCCGATACGGATAAGCTATATATAACCGATACCACTGTGAAAAGCGGTGTTACCTACTACTATACGGTAAAGGCTAAAAACGAAGCAGGGTACAGTACCTGCGAAAAGCCGGGTATGGATATCCTATTTGTTAAGGCTCCCAAGGTTACGAGAGTTGCAAACGGAAGCTCGTATATCAAAATTGAGTGGGGTAAAATTTCCGGTGCAGATAAGTACAAGCTGTACAGAAAGACAAGTGCAAGCGGCACATGGAAATGTATAGAGGAAACCACAAAGCTTGAGTTTAAGGATAAGGATATCAAGGCAGGTAACCGCTACTACTATACCGTAAAGGCTTGTGACGGAGGAAAAAGCTCTGCCTATTATGACGGAAGCGACATCATCAGGGTTGAAAAACCGGTGCTCAAAAGTGTTACTGCCACAAGCAAGGGTGTAAAGCTCACCTGGAGTAAGCAGAGTAAGGTTGACGGCTATATAGTGTACAGAAAGGAAGCTTCGGGAGAGTGGGTAAGAGTTGCTAAGCTCAAAAGCTCAGGTACTGTCAGCTATGTAGATAAATCTGCTCGTAAGGGTGTAAGCTTTACTTATGGAATCAAGGCATACAAGAGCACAGATAAGAGTGCTATGTCAAAAGAGTATACAGTAAAAGCTAAATAGTAAAGAAGGTCTGTAAGAAGTTGTGTGAAGCTTCTTACAGACCGTTTTTATGTGGATTATTACAGTAGCTCATCCTCTATGACAAGAACGTTGATTTTTTTGCTTTCGATTGTACACGCATCTAAAGCAATCAAGCCATTTCCGAAAAAAGTATCATAGGTCAGCGGGGTTCGATTACTGTCAAAATGAAATGCGTAGGATACGGGACAATGTCCGCAAACGAGAGTTTTGTCAGCGAGTGGTGGAGTGTTGCGGTAGGCATCAATAAATTTTGTCCATCGACTGTTGTACCAAAGCTCCCCGGGTGCATTGCGCCAGTTATCGGGTACGGATAAATCATCTTTTCTGCAGGGAAGCCATCCGTGTACAAAAACATATTTTTTTGTTTCGTAGTAGTTGACACTTTCCTTGATAAAGCCTGCTAATCTGTCAACGGTACGGCTTTTTCCCGAAAAGTCAATACTGCCATCGGGAGAAAGGGCGTTTTTGCCGAAAATGTCGGAAATTGTCTGATTTGTGCCGTTGAGGAAGTTGTGGTACAAAAGATAGCCGTTATCCAGAACCTTAAGAAGCATTTCCTCGTGATTTCCCATTATCATAACCTTGTTGTCTATTGAATCGAGGAGCTTCAAAACCTGAAAATTCTCATTTCCTCTGTCAAACAGATCTCCGCAGGAAATCAGAAGATGCTCATCACAGTTTCTTCTGAAGCCCGCTTCCTCGAGCGCCTTTTTCAGAACAGTATAATGTCCGTGGACATCGGTAATTATAAAAAGCTTTTTCATAGATACTCCTTGTAGCTTGTATAGTGCCGTTGGATTTTGCTTTAAAAATATGTACGGATATATAAATGTAAAGAAAAAACACCTGCTTTATGCAGGTGCTTTGTGGTGACCCGGACGAGAATCGAACTCGTGTTACCGCCGTGAAAGGGCGGTGTCTTGACCGCTTGACCACCGGGCCGAATATCAGGGGCTTAAAGCCCTTTTATATAACATCTGCGGTAGGTATATAGGTTGACTTGGTAGCGGCAGTGGGATTCGAACCTACGACCAATCGGGTATGAACCGAGTACTCTAGCCAGCTGAGCTATACCGCCATATATATAAACAACTTACATACCTACGCAGAATGATTGCTCTCCACGTGAAAGCCTATTGATTATACAATACATAATTATTCTTGTCAATACTTTTTTTGCAAAATATAAGAAAAAGCAAAAAAATAAAAGTGCTAAAATAAGAAAAAACCCTTGACAAGCTAAGTGATTGTATGTATAATATCTCTTGCATTTGCGGATGTAGCTCATCTGGTAGAGCGCCACCTTGCCAAGGTGGAGGTAGCGAGTTCGAGCCTCGTCATCCGCTCCATATACGCGCCGGTAGCTCAGTTGGATAGAGTGTCTGGCTACGAACCAGAGGGTCAGGGGTTCGAGTCCCTTCCAGCGCGCCAAGAAAAAAGCCTTGTTCAGTTGAACAAGGCTTTTTTCAACGAAATTCGCCTTGTGGCGAGTGAAATATTACTTCGTAATGTGAAATA
>JAZSCI010000049.1:0-2293 GCA_045602865.1 Acutalibacteraceae bacterium | reverse complement strand
TTTGTATTCATTAGCTTTCTGAATGAAGAATGTTGCAGGGCGAGCATGAAGACCAACCTGATTTTTTACAATTACATCTTTAACGTACATAATAATTCTCCCACATTTCAAAATTTAAAAATGACATAATGCTGATAAGGGTTATTTGCAAAAGCTGTAAATAACTTGTCTATATTATACCACCAAAAATTTTTTAGTCAACGAAAAAAAGACCAACCTTTCCTCATTTTGACATAATTCGGATGGAATACTAAACTGCAGCAAATTTAAACATATTGATTTGTGCATTTTAACTACAATATTTTTTATATATTATTAAACATCCACAATTAATTATTCCTTATTCCTGATTTTCAAGATGTATTCCTTTTCTTTTTTTGTTAACTCTGCTTTTTCAAGTAAATCCGGTCGACGCTCCAGAGTCCTTTCCAAAGACTTTTCCCGTTGCCATTTCTTTATATTGGCGTGATGTCCCGAGGAAAGCACCTCCGGTACTTCTACATTATGCCAAACCGGCGGTTTTGTGTACTGTGGATGCTCCAGAAGTGATGAATAATGACTCTCTCCCATAAATCCCTCAGGTGTTGAAAGAACCCCCGGAAGCATACGGGCAACTGCATCGGCAACTATCATGGCGGGCAGCTCACCGCCGGTAACAACATAATCACCTATTGAAATTTCCTCATCAACTATCTCATCGATTACTCTCTGGTCCACACCCTCATATCTGCCGCAGAGTATAGCAATATTATCAAGCTGAGAAAGCTCCTTTATACGCTCCTGGGTAAGAGTTTTTCCGCAAGGAGACATATATATCAGGTGGGGCCTTGTATCGGTCTGTTCACACAAATGCATAAAGCAATCATATATGGGCTCAGGTCTCATAAGCATACCTGCTCCGCCTCCGTAAGGCGTATCATCCACCTGATTGTGCTTATTAACCGCAAAATCACGGATCTGGTGAAAATTCATTTCCACCTTTCCGGCTTTTCTTGCCCTTCCGATAATGCTTTCGCCCATAACCGCTTCACACATTTCAGGAAACAAGGTCAGTATATCAATTCTCATCAAAAAGCCCCCTGATTGGTCGGATAAACACCTTTTCCGACTCCACATCACATTTAATTACAACATCCTTTATGGCAGGAATAAGAACCTCCTTGCCATCAGGTGTCTGTACATACCATATATCATTTGCTATGCCTGTGTCAATATCAGTAAGCTTTCCGTAGGTGATTTCTTCATTATCTGCATCAATTACACTGCAGCCTATAAGCTCACTTACAAACCACTTACCCTCGGGAAGCTTAGCATCGCTTCTTTTCATATAAAGAATTGTACCGCGCATATTCTGTGCCATACCGATATTATCTATTCCCTCAAGCTTTACAACCGCAACATTTCCGTGAGGTCGGCATGAAACAACCTTAAAGCTCTTCGCACCCTTACTGTCGCCATAGAGGATTTTAAATTTCTTTATAAACTCAGGGCCATCACACATGGGGTTTATTCGCACCTCACCCTTGACTCCGTGAGTGCTGACAATTTCACCTATTTCAAGATATTCCTTAATCATTACTAAAAATCACACCTTATTAATTAAAAAACGATCTTCCGCAAAGCTGAACTTATACGCAAGATCGATTTTTATCCTTTTGTGGTCTGCAATCAGTCGATATCGACCTGTACTTTTACATCCTTACGAATAGCTGCGGCACGCATAACTGTACGAATAGCCTTTGCTATTCTGCCCTGCTTACCGATAACTCTGCCCATATCGTCAGGACCCACATGAAGATGGTATACAATTACCCCATCCTCATTAGGCTCGTCAACAGTGACCTCGACTGCTTCGGGAGTCTCTACAAGTCCCTTTGCAACGGTTTCGAGCAATTCTTTCATTATAGTCACCCGTAATTACTTAATGATGTTCTGCTTCTTAAGAAGATCACGAACAGTATCTGTAGGCTGAGCACCGTTCTGAATCCACTTTGTTACTTTTTCAGCATCAATCTTGATTTCAGCGGGCTCGCTTACGGGGTTGTAGTAACCAACCTCTTCAATGAAGCGGCCATCACGAGGATAACGTGAATCTGCTACAACTACACGATAGAAAGGTGCTTTCTTTGCGCCCATACGGCGAAGACGAATTTTTACTGCCATTTTAATTACCTCCGAAAAGTTTATTTATTTTTTTATATCTGCTCATCCGTAAATTATCACGGATGTAACAACCATCAGAACGGGAAGCCGCCGCCCATACCACCGGGCATTCCCCCCGGCATTGAGCCTG
>JAZSCI010000048.1:0-3869 GCA_045602865.1 Acutalibacteraceae bacterium | reverse complement strand
GTTTCTCCCGAAGACTTTACCACACCGTACACATTACCGCTGGTTACCTTGGGGAAGAAAACATCAAGAACGGGCTTGTAGAAAATAAACTCTGCAAGAATGAGAAAGAGCGTTACAAGAGTAAGAGCAAGTGATGCTATTGCGATACCTAAAGTAAAGCAAACATAGCTACACATAATTAAAATCGCACCAACGATTACCCATGACATAAACGCCTTGTCAGAGCACTTGTACTCCTCTCTTTTTACTGTATCACAGAATTTTTCAAGGTCAGCCTTCATATACTCCTGTGCATTTTTCTCTGCCTCGCTGCCTACGGGGCGGGGACCGAAATTCTTACACACATTTTTTATGCTCTTTGCCGCATAATTTGTGTACTCTCTGACCTTTATTTCATAATTTGGTATACTTTCGTTTGCTTTCATAGTATCCTCTCTTTCTTATATCCGAACACCGGAAATTTTGGCTATTATACACCATTTTATAACGAATGGCAATATTTTGTGTTAAAGGAGCTTTTACTTATTAAGAAGCGGCTTAAGGTATTTGCCGGTATAGGACCTGCTGTTTTCGGCTACCTCCTCGGGTGTGCCCGTGGCAACAATTTCTCCGCCGCCGTCTCCGCCCTCGGGACCTAAGTCAATAATATAATCCGCACACTTGATTACATCACGATTATGCTCTATTACAACTACCGAATTATCTGAGTCAACAAGCTTATTGATAACTGAAATCAGCTTCTTCACATCATCCGTATGAAGTCCGGTTGGGGGCTCATCGAGAATGTATATTGTTCTGCCTGTTGATTTCTTGGAAAGCTCTGTTGCAAGCTTTACTCTTTGCGCCTCACCGCCTGAAAGCGTGGTAGCGGACTGTCCGAGCTTTATATAACCCAGTCCTACATCAAAGATAATTTCAAGTCGGTTTCTGATTTTGGGAATAGAGTCAAAGAAGCTCACGGCTTCCTCAACAGTCATATCAAGAACCTCGCTGATATTCTTCCCCTTGTACTTAACCTCAAGGGTTTCTCTGTTGTATCTTGCACCACGGCAAACCTCACAAGGCACATAAACATCCGAAAGGAAGTTCATCTCTATTTTTATGATACCGTCACCGTTGCAGGATTCACATCTTCCGCCCTTAACATTAAAGGAGAAGCGGCTCTGGTCATAGCCTCGTTTTTTCGCCTCTGCAGTTGAAGCAAAAAGCTTTCTTATATCATCAAACACACCTGTATATGTGGCTGTGTTTGAACGGGGTGTTCTGCCTATGGGTGACTGATCAATATCAATAACCTTATCGAGATGCTCCACACCGAGGATTTCCTTGTGCTTACCCGGGAAGCGCCTTGCTCTGTTCAATTGAGCGGCAAGACTCTTGTAGAGAATTTCATTGACAAGAGAAGATTTTCCCGAGCCTGAAACTCCCGTAACTGCCACAAGCTTACCCAGGGGAATTGTTACATCAATGTTTTTCAGGTTATTCTGTGCGGCACCCTTTATTTCAAGGAATTTGCCGTTACCTGCTCTGCGCTCATCGGGAACCTGAATTTTCTTAACACCTGACAGATACTGTCCTGTAAGGGATTCCTTACATTTCTTTATTTCATCCACTGTACCCGCGCAGATGATTTCACCACCGTGAACACCTGCACCCGGTCCCACATCAACTATGAAATCGGCACAGTTCATTGTATCCTCATCGTGCTCAACAACAATGAGTGTATTGCCTAAATCCCTCAATTCACACAGAGAACGAAGGAGCTTTTCGTTATCCCGCTGATGAAGTCCTATACTGGGCTCATCAAGAATATAAAGAACACCCATAAGGGATGAGCCTATCTGTGTGGCAAGTCGGATACGCTGACTTTCACCGCCCGACAAGGTGCCTGCCGTTCTTGAAAGGGTGAGATAGCCAAGACCTACATTACAAAGAAATTCAAGCCTTGAACGGATTTCCTTTATAATCTGGGCACCGATAATTTTCTGCTTTTCCGTGAGCACAAGACCGTTTATAAAATCAAGCTCATCCTTTATGGACATATCGGTTAATTCCATAATATTTTTACCGCCAACAGTTACGGCAAGGTTTTCCTTTTTCAGCCTTTTGCCATCACACTCAGTACAGGGCGACTCTATCATATATTGCTCTATATCCCGTTTTGACCAATCGCTTGTGGTTTCTCTGTATCTTCTTTCAAGATTATTGATAATGCCCTCAAACTCGGTCATATAGGTACCGCTTCCGTATTCGTTCTGCCGTACCATTTTTATTCTTTCGCCTTTTGTTCCGTAGAAAATGGCATCCTGACCTTCGGGAGAAATCTCCTCAAAGGGAGTATCAAGAGTAAAATTATATCTTTCTGCAAGGGCTCTGTAATACATTCCTGCAATAGTGCTGGAATCGCTCTTTCCCCAACCGCAACCGGCAATAGCGCCCTCGTTTATAGAGAGTTTTCTGTTAGGAACAAGAAGGTTTTCTGCCACTCTCATAAATATTCCCAAGCCTGAACAGGTAGGACAAGCTCCGAAGGGATTGTTGAAGGAGAACATTCTGGGCTCAAGCTCATCCATACACGAGCCGTGCTCGGGACAAGCAAAATTCTGGGAAAAGAGTATTTCCTCTCCCCCTACCACATCAATTATAACCGTTCCTCCCGAAAGCTTGAAGGCAGTTTCAGCGGAGTCTGTAAGTCGGGATGCTATCCCCTCCTTCATTATAAGTCGGTCAACAATTATTTCGATATTGTGTTTTTTATTTTTCTCAAGCTTTACCGGCTCTGAAAGGTCGTACATAATTCCATCTATACGAACTCTCGGATAGCCTGATTTCATAGCCTGCTCAAGCTCCTTGCGGAACTCACCCTTTTTGCCTTTGGCAACGGGAGCAAGTACCTGAAATTTGGTTTTCTCGGGAAGGAGCATTATTTTATCTACAACCTGGTCAATGGATTGCTTGACAATCTCCTTGCCGCAAACAGGACAATGGGGTGTACCTACTCTCGCATAGAGAAGTCTCAGATAATCATAGATTTCCGTAACTGTGCCTACCGTGGAGCGGGGATTTCCCGAGGTGGTTTTCTGGTCTATTGAAATTGCAGGAGAAAGTCCGTCAATACTGTCCACATCGGGCTTCTCCATAATACCGAGGAATTGTCGGGCATAGGATGAAAGACTCTCCATATACCGCCTCTGTCCTTCAGCATAAATCGTATCAAAGGCAAGGGATGATTTTCCCGAGCCGGAAAGTCCTGTAAAAACAACAAGCTTGTCGCGTGGAATTTCCACACTGACATTCTTAAGGTTATGAACCCTTGCTCCCTTTACAATAATATTTTTCTCCATTTATTCTTCCTTCAATTTCTGTATTTTATCTCTCAGATATGCGGCGTGCTCAAACTCAAGAAGTGCCGCAGCTGACTTCATTTCGGCAGTAAGCTTCATAATAAGGTCTGCTTTTTCCTTTGAAGACAAGCGCTTCTTTGCAATCTTTTCCTGAACAGTATCCTTAGAGCTGATTTCAAGGATTTCCCTTACATCCTTTTTGATGGTCTGAGGAACTATTCCGTGTGCTTCGTTGTACTTTATCTGCTTTTCACGGCGCCTGTAGGTTTCGTTTATAGCCCTCTCCATAGAGCCTGTAAGCTCATCTGCATACATAATAACCTGTCCCGAAGCATTACGGGCGGCTCTTCCTATAGTCTGCACAAGTGAGGTTTCGCTACGAAGGAAGCCTTCCTTGTCTGCATCAAGAATGGCAACAAGAGAAACCTCGGGAATATCAAGTCCCTCTCGAAGAAGATTTATTCCCACAAGAACATCATATTCGCCCAGCCGCAAATCACGGATAAGCTCCATTCGTTCAATGGT
>JAZSCI010000047.1:0-2380 GCA_045602865.1 Acutalibacteraceae bacterium | reverse complement strand
GTCCGAAGGATTACGTTGTAGGACAGGTTTTTTATGTTTATCCTACAGTAAGGCTTGAATGTGGTATTATTGTTGACTCCTCTTCGGATATTACGTTTAAGAATGTAAAGCAGCGGTTCAATTATTCTCTTGCTCTTGTGGCACAGAACAGCGAGAATATAACCCTTGAGGACTCGGATTTTTCTCCGGGAGATACTGAGGTGGATTTTACCTCTTTTGCAGATTTTATGCAGTTTTCAATGTGTCGCGGAAGGATTGCGGTGAGAAATTGCAACTTTGATGCGGCAGGCGATGATACCTGTAATGTGCATGGCTTCCATTTCAAAATCCTTGAGGCGGACAGAAACAGGCTGGTGGTTGGCTTTGGTCACAATCAGAGCTACGGATTTGAGTGTATAAGACCGGGTGATGTGATAGCCTATGTAAATCCCGAGACGCTTCTGGAGGAGGGCAGGGCTATTGTCAGTCAGGCGCGTTTAATTGACAAGTATCGCTATGAGCTTACGGTTTCTTCATACGAATGTCCCGTAGGTGTGGGCGGGGTTATCGAAAATGTATCTGCAAATCCTTCTTTTGAATTTTCAGGAAATGTGATTAACAGAATAGTTACAAGAGGACTTCTTGTAACCACGAGAGGGAAGGTTGTTATTGAAAACAACCGGTTCCTGAATACGGGCGCAAGCGGTATTTTAATTTCCGATGATGCTAATAACTGGTATGAAAGCGGATGCTGTCTTGATGTTACTATCAGAGGTAATGCTTTTATGAATTGTGAGGAGAATGCTATTCTCATTAAGCCTGAAATAAAAAAATATGCAGGTCCCGTTCACAGGAATATTCTCATAGAGAATAATCTGTTTGTACTCAATAATATACACGCTCTTAATGTTTCCGATAGCTTGGATATTGTTATGAAAGGGAATGTATATAAAGGTATACCTAAGGACAATAAATGGATTGTGGCAAAAAATACCCGCAATATTGTAACGGATTGTCCGGGATAACAAAGCAGAATCAGAGATGGCTGTAAATTTTACAACCATCTCTTTTTGTTTTGCTGATAACTCAGTGAGCTTTAGTGAGCCTTTGCTTCAAAGGACTGGCAGCAAGTAGCATCACTGTTCTTGGGTGTGCAGTTGCAGGCGCCTACCTCAATTGCATTTTTTGTGCAATAATTTGCAGTAGTACAATGGTATTTGCAGGTGTCAACTGTACAGCCGATGCTGTTGTTTTTGTTTTCGTTCATTAAAATAACCTCCTTTTGTGTGGATATCATTTTTGAAATGTATCCTTTCACGGTATTATTGTGCCCTGAAAAATTGCTTTTAAACACAAAGTTTTCGGCTTAGGAAAATAAGCTTGAAAAATCTCAAAAAAATTTTTCTGAAACTGTTGACAATTAAAAAATGATGTGATATAGTAATAACAGTAATCATTACTACTTAATGGTTACGGAAAAGAGAGGTGATGGCTGTGAGAAGCTCAAGGCAAAGGGATGCGATTCTGCAGGTTCTTCGTAGCTCCTGCGACCATCCTACGGCTGATATTATTTACGAAAGAGTAAAAGAAACGATTCCGAATATCAGTCTCGGTACAGTGTACAGAAATCTTGGTCAGCTTAATGATGAGGGTATTATCACCGTAGTTGAAAGCAGTGACAAAAAGGTTCATTACGAAGGAAATCTGGATGAACATATTCACTTTCTGTGCAAAAGCTGTTATAATATAACAGATGTATTCTGTAGCTCGGAAACGCCAAAGGCGATTACCGATATGGGACTTTTGGTAGAATCGCAAAAAACAGTTTATTACGGCATCTGCAAGGATTGCCGACTAAAAAAACAAATAATTTGAAGGAGAGTTTTATTATGAAAAAATGGAAATGTTTAGTATGCGGTCAGATCGTTGAGGGAGAGAATCCGCCTGCAGCATGTCCTCTTTGCAAGGCACCTGCTGAAAAATTTGTTGAGGTTAAGGAAGAGGAAATGACCTGGGCAGCAGAGCACGTTCTCGGTGTTGCTAAGGGTGTCAGCGAGGAAATCCTTGCAGGCCTTCGTGCAAACTTCGAGGGTGAGTGCACAGAGGTTGGTATGTACCTTGCAATGGCAAGAGTTGCTCACAGAGAGGGCTACCCCGAAATCGGTCTTTACTGGGAAAAGGCTGCTTACGAAGAAGCAGAGCACGCAGCAAAATTTGCTGAGCTTTTAGGCGAACTCGTTACAGATTCAACAAAGAAAAACCTTGAAATGAGAGTTGAAGCTGAAAACGGCGCAACTCTCGGTAAATTCGAGCTTGCTAAGATGGCTAAGGAGCAGAACCTTGACGCTATCCACGATACAGTTCACGAAATGGCAAGAGACGAGGCAAGACACGGCAAAGC
>JAZSCI010000046.1:0-8734 GCA_045602865.1 Acutalibacteraceae bacterium | reverse complement strand
CTTTGTGCTATTACAAACCCCAGCACAAACTCCTTTAAACGTCTTGTTCCCGGCTTCGAAGCACCCGTAACAGTTGGCTATGCAACATCAAACAGAAGTGCGGTTATCCGTATTCCCGCTTATGCAAAGAAGCCCGAGGAGCGCAGATTTGAAATCAGAAACCCTGATGCAACCTGCAACCCCTATTTCTGCTATGCAGCAATTCTTATGGCAGGTCTTGACGGTATCAAGAATAAAATTGATCCTCACGAGAATGGTTGGGGCCCCTATGACTTCAATCTCTACAAGCTTTCCGATGAGGAGAAGAGTAAGCTTGAAGGTCTTCCCACAAGCCTTGAGGCAGCTCTTGATGCTCTTGAGAATGACCATGATTATCTTACAGCCGGCGGAGTTTTCCCTGTGGAATTGATTAACAACTTCATTAAGACAAAGCGTCAGGAGTGCAGTGAGATTTCAAAGGTTCCTCATCCCGTTGAGTTCGAGAAGTATTACAACTTATAATTAAAAAATCTTCTGTGAATATAAACAACACAGAAGCAATAAAACAAAATGAATCGGTGTTGTGCCTCAGGGCGCAACACCGATTTTGAATAATAAATATTTGTAAGATTATTTTATGGTGAAACGGACATTTGAAAAATCCAGAGCCGACAGCTCTTCCTTTGTTATGGTGAAATAAGCAATTTTCTCCGTTTCGGAAAGAAACTCAGGCATATTGTCATCAAGAGGATCGTATTGAAGAATGTGAATGTCTTCTCCCTCTTCCGCAAAAAGCCTTGTGCCGTCTGCAGAGCTCTCTGTTTCAAAGTAATCTATGGAGTATTCTGCAGATGTATCTCCGAGAAAATCAAAGCCTGCATTGAAATCATCAATAAGTGTGTCCGGTTCGGTGTCGGTGTAGCATACATTTGGAATGTAACTATCGCCGTCCTCTCTCAGAAAAATGTACAAAAAGCCCTTTTGTGGGATAGTATTCTTTTTGTCAAAGCTGCAGAATTCCGAAAATCTTAATTGGCAGAAAAAGAAATCATCATCACCGATAGTGCCATCGCTGAGCCATTCCTCGGGCATTGTGGGAGCACCCAAAAATTTGCTGGTGCCGGGATCATAATTTCCGTGAGCCTTTTCTACTGTTACTCCTATCATTGTGCTACCTCCAGATATTCCTCGAGTACAAGTCCGCTTTCCTTGATTGCCTGAGCATTTTCAACGCCTACATAGCGCCAGTGCCAGGGCTCATATATTACGCCGGTAATATCGGTTTTGTCCTTGGGATAGCGCATTATAAAGCCATAATCAGCGGCATGCTCTGTGAGCCACTTGAACTCGGCAGTATCCTCAAACCATTCATCCACACACACAATATCCATAGCATAGCCTAAATTGTGCTCGGATGAGCCGGGGGGCATTATGATGGTAGCAGCCTTTACAACTGCATCCTCATGGGGATATCCCTGACTTTCAAAAAAGCTGATTTTGTTGTTGTAATTCTTTTCCTGTAATTCGTAAGAACGATAACCGGAGCAGGGGACAAGATTTATACCTTCCTTCTGCGCAGCATTATACATTTCCTCATAATGCTCAGCAACTCTTCTGTCAAGTCTTTCCCCGCTTCCGCATACATAAACAAGGTCGGGCTCGTAATCCTCGGGAATTCTGTAGCCGGAGTTTACAAGAGTCAGAAACCATGTGTCGGGATTGATGGTGATAATTGTGGGCTGGGCAATGGTGCCGGGCTTTTCCACAGCGGCTGCGGTCACAGACTCTGTCTGATTCTCTGTGGTGTTCTCTGTGGCACTTTCTGTGGTGGGTTCAGCATTTTCTTTCGTAGTATCACCTGCATTTTCGTTTTTTGTGATAGTCTCAGTTGTCTGTATGGGGGGTTCAGTGATATCTGTCTGTTGGTTTTTATCCTTGCCGTTGCTTACCGCATAAAAAAGTGAACAGATAAAAATTATAACAGCAACAAGAAGGAAAATAAGGGGAAGCTTGCTCTCTTTTTTTCTTCTTACGGGAGCTTGTTTTTTGGATTGAGTCATATATATACCTCTTTCAGTTTATTCAATAGTACTCTATATTATATAAGTGTATTGATTATTTGTCAAATTACATTGTAAATTAGTCGTATCACACAAATTAATGTGTGTGTTTTTGGTTCTTTTGAACAAATATGAAAAAATGCAAAAAAAATCTGTTCCTAAATGTTTTTTTGTGGTATAATCATTTGGTGAATAGAGTGTTGTATCAATTTACGGCACAAGAAAAATCGAAAGGGGTAAAACCTTAATGAAAAAGATTATTACAGTTATTACGGCACTTGCTCTTGTGAGCACAATTCTTATGTCCTTTGCAGGCTGCGGATCACAGGAGTCCACAGAGGAAACTACTGTTTATTCAACAGAGGCAGCAGTGTACACAGAAAGTGCAACTCCCGTTGCTAAAACAAGTGAAGAGGTTCTCGCTTATTTCAACAAGCTTGTTAACGGTATTAAAGAAGATAAGCCTGCTATCTACTACAATATTGAGAAAAATATTCCTAATGACAGTCTTAAGGTTACAAAGCAGGGCCAGGAGGATGCAGAGGAGATTGATGAATCTCTCAAGGCTATCAATGATGGTGCAAAGGGTGTAAAGGATCTTATCCTTGATGATATCAGATCAAACTCCGGTGAAATTGCATACGGTGCTGATAATGCTGATACACTTTTTGTACAGGGTGAGTCCTGGGCTTCAGCTCTCAAGCCTTCTGATATTGCATACGCAACACTTAAGGAAATCGGCGATACATACTACATCACAATAGCCTTCAATGACCTTACAAGTGAAGAGGCTCAGAATGTTCTTACAAAGGCATTCAATCTTAGAGATAAGGATGAAATCCTTGCTTCAGAGGAGTTTGCAAAGACAAAGGATTATCTTGTGCTCAACGACTATGATGTTGTTTACTCCGGCTGCAAGATTACTGCAAGAGTAGACCGTCTTACAGATGAGATTACAAATATCAACTACTATAAGGCAGCAAATGTTACTGCTTATATGACAGGTGCAGGCACTGTAGAGTCCTACGGAGATGTAAGTGTTATGTTTACTCTTGAGGATACTGCAAACTTTGACATCAACTGGACAACAGAGCTTCCCACAAGTCCTCTTGAGACTGCAGAGGCTGAATAATTCATAACGGAGGATTCCAAAATTGAGCAAGAAAATAATGGCGATTCTTGTTGCTGCGACAATTCTTTTCGTTTGTTGCTTTGCCGCTTGTAACAAGAATGAATATGTAAACCCCAATACCGGTAACGAGCTTGAATATGTTACAGATGAAAACGGTGAAATGATTCTCGACAAGAATGGTGATATCGTTGTTTATGTAACAGATGATAACGGCAAAAAGGTTACTAATGCAGCCGGTGAGCCTGAAACAATGGTTCAGGCATTTATCGGTGAAATCGAGAAGGATGGTGTGGTTGAGCACCATACCTACAAGCTTACTCTTCCCGAGGGCTGGAAAACAACAGAAGAATTCGGTAAATTCACAAAAAAAGATGAATCAATTGCTTGTGATGTAAGCATTGTCAAGTATTTTTTTGATGGCTATCGTGCACTCAACAAGAAGATGTATAACGAGCTTGAAAAAGCAGGCGTTACAGTAAAGTGGGAGCCTGACTTCCATCTTGGTTATGATGTTGATGAATCTGTAAGATTTACAATGGAAACCGAAGAAGGTATGTCAATTCTTTATTTCTTTGAAATCAATGGTAATGTATACAAGGTTCTGTTTGCAGGTCAGAGTTCAGATACATTTGAACAGGATACACTTGAATTTGTTGATGCGTTCGACTTCAAGCCTTACCAGTTCTATACAGATGTTACACAAGTTCCCGAGAAAGAAGAATAAAAATTTAACGGCATCGGACTTAGCTCCGATGCCGTTTTTGTATGTTTATAAAGTGTACAAGCTAAAAGGTAATCATAATAATGGTTAATAATTTGTTTGTCAGATTTTGTTTTTGAAATGCTTTTCTGTAGCTATATACAGAACGGGAACGAGAACGATTGCACTTGCGGCTTCAATAAGACCGTTTGTGCTTATAAGAGTTGCAATAATAACATCAAGTGTTTTTGCCGCTTCACCAAAGAGTACGGTGAATCCGCCGAAAATTCTAAGGGAAGAGAGAACCAATACTGTATTAGTGAGTGTTCCGGCAAATGCGGATATTCCGAGGGAAATGCCCTTTGGAAGCTTGGTTTTCAGAAGTAACATAGCAATCAGACCTGCTATGATACCGACTATCATACGAGGAACGAGAGAAACCATAGGATTCTGGAATGGGATGATACCCAACTGGAAAGCTCTCATTATACAGGTGAGTCCCCATACACCGCCCAAAACGGCACCGTATTTAGGACCTAATACCACTGCGCCGAAGATAACAACGATGTGCAGGGTTGTGATTTCGATAATGCCAACTGTAATGTAGCCGAGATAGGGTGTGAATGTCATAACAACTATCAATGCCGCGAATAAGGCACACATTACAAGACGGACAAGTTTTTTCTTGTTTTTCATAATTAAACTCCTTTGCTGCTGTTCCCTGAAAGCCACACCTTAACGGTTTTTGCTTTGCCGGGATACAACGCCTTTTTGTTTTTTTGATTACCTTTGTCGTCTGTACCCGTTATCTGTTCTTTTTGTATATTGCAAGAAGTCCCTGAAGAACAAGGTCCTTGTTATAAATTATATCTTTTTCGCAGCAGGCAACAATTTCCTTTGCAAGACCGCCTGTTGCGACAAGAGTTTTAATTGGTTTTCCTAATTGCTTTTCAATTCTTGAAGCCATACCGTCAAGCATTGCGGCGTTACCGAGAACTGTTCCTGCACGGATACATTCAATTGTGTTTGTTCCGTATGCATGCTCGGGGGCGGACAACTCAATTGTAGGGAGCTGAGATGTTCTTGCGGCTAATGCATCAAGGGAAATACCGATTCCGGGAGCAATTGTGCAGCCTGCAAAAACTCCGTTTTCATCAATTAAGGATATTTTGGTTGCAGTACCTAAATCCATAACAAGGCAGGGGAGGGGGTATTGTGCCAGAGCACCAACGGCACCTGCCACAAGATCTGCACCAACCTCTTTAGGATTGTCGGTTGCGATTTTCAGACCGTTTTTTATTCCTGCGGCAACAACAAGCGCATCGCAGCCGCATACTTTTTTTATTGCATCCTTGAAGGAGCGGGTAAGCTCGGGAACTACAGAGCTGATAACTGCGCCCTCAAAATTGCAATCTATTTCCTCAAGTCTGAAGATAGCCTTTAACTCAATGGCATATTGATCAGATGTTCTGTGTCTTTGAGTTGCAAGTCGGGATATGCATACAGGCTCATCATTATTGAAAATACCAAGGGTGATATTGGTGTTTCCGATATCTGCCGTAAGAATCATATTTTCATCTCCTGTTTGAATTTTCGTAGAGATTATACATCATCTTTATAAAATTAGCAACAAATTTCTTAAAAGTCTTTTATTTGTTGGTATTATATGGTATACTCAATATAATTATTTAGGAAAAGAGGTTATATTTTATGAAAAAAGATGTAGAAAAAAAAGGTGTGGGCTTCCTTAAGGAGTTCAAGGATTTTATTTCAAAGGGTAACGTAATTGACCTTGCAGTCGGCGTTATCATCGGCGGTGCTTTCTCCGGAATCGTAACCAGCCTTGTAACAAACCTTGTTACACCTGTTATTTCCATTATTACCGGCGCGGTATCCTTTGTTGACCTTTTTGTTGCTCTTGATGGCAAGGAGTATGCAACTCTTGCTGCTGCACAGGAGGCAGGAGCAGCAACCATCAACTATGGACTGTTTATCCAGACTGTTATTGATTTCATTATAACAGCCTTTGTTATTTTCCTTCTTGTTCGTTGTATCAATAAGCTCAGAAATATCGGCAAAAAGGAAGAGCCTGAGGCAGCACCTACAACAAAGCAGTGTCCCTTCTGTAAGAGTGAAATCAATATTGATGCCACTCGTTGCCCCAACTGTACATCGGAGGTTGAATAATTCCAATGGGAAAAATCCGATATTTTATAGCTTTGTGGGCATCAAAATGTGCCTATGTACTGTTGAGACTTCTTAAAAGAAATGCAACTATGTTTCCGGGTAGGGTAGCACTTATTATATGCCCTGATTACCTGAACAGAACACGCAAATCTCCCAATGTTTTGTGTGTTACGGGAACAAACGGAAAAACCACCACAACAAATATGGTGGCGGATATTCTGTCGAACAGTGGTATGCGGGTTGTTTCAAACAGGTACGGCTCAAACATAAATACAGGTGTGGCTACGGCTCTTACTCACAGTGTGAATGTTTTCGGTAAGCCGAAAATTGATGCACTTGTTCTTGAGGTGGATGAGAGGTTTTCAAGACTTATTCTTCCTTTTATCAAGCCGGATTATCTGATTTGCACAAATCTTTTCAGGGATTCTATAAAAAGAAATGCCCATCCTGAATACATATTCAGTATTCTTGATACCTATGTTCCCAAGAGCACAAAGCTTATTCTCAATGCAGACTGCTTACAGTCCTCACAGCTTCTTAAGGATAACGAAAGAGTGTATTTCGGAATCGATAAGCTGGATACAGATGTAACCGAATGTATAAATCTTATTAATGACTTTTCTGTTTGTCCTGTTTGTAACGAGAAGCTTTCCTACAATTATCTCAGATATCATCATATCGGTAATGCTTACTGTCCCAAATGCGGATTTAAGTCCTTTGAGGCGGATTACAGACTTACAAAAATTGATTATGAGAATAATTGTATAACTGTTCTTAATAAGGGTATTGAAGCTACATATCCTATGGTGAACAGAGCCTTGTACAATATTTACAATGAGCTTGCCGCAATTACTCTTATGTCCGAGTTTGGGGTTGATGCCGATAAGGTGAAAGAGTATATGGCAAAAATCAGCGTAACACAGACACGTTACAATGAGACACGTGCGGGCAGAACAGAGGTTATCCGTACAATGGCGAAGGGGCAGAATTCTGTTTCCTGTTCAAGAACACTTGATTTCGTAGGAAATAGCGAAAAGGGTGCGCGTACAGTTTTCATTATGATTGATGACCTTTTCGAGAGAAAGGATTCTTCCGAGTTTATCGGATGGATTTACGATGCTGACTTTGAATTTCTCAATACCGAGGATGTGAAGCAGATTGTTCTCGCGGGTCCCAGATGCTTTGACTATAAGCTCCGTTTGCTCATAGCAGGTGTTCCCGAGGACAGAATACTCTGTCAGGAGGATGAATTCAAAGCCGTTGATATGATGGATAAGGATATTGATAAGCTGTATCTTCTTCACGATACATCTACCTATGACCTTGCCCGTCAGGTTGAGGAAAAAATAAAAACCGTATTTGCTGCGGCTCACGGAGTAAAGGAGGGCGAGGATAAATGAAAATAGAGGTTCTTTATCCTGAAATATGCTGCCTTTTCGGTGATAAGGCAAATATGAGATATTTTCAGCTTTGTCTGCCTGATGCAGAATTTATTACAACTCCCGTAAGTGAGCAACCCCGCTTCCTTACAGAGGATGTTGATATGGTGTATTTCGGCTCCTGCAGCGAATCTAATCAGGAGAAGATTATTTCCCGTCTCAAGGGCTATGAAAACAGAATAAAAGAGCTTATTGATAAGGGTGTTGTTTTCCTTATGACAGGCAATAGCTTTGAGATTATGGGGAATTATATAGAGAAAACTGATGGTGAAAAGATTGAGGCTCTTGGTATAATGGACTTTTATGCCAAGAGAACAATTCCCAAAAGATATAATTCTCTTTTCCTCGGCAAATTTGGCGATATGGATATTGTAGGTTACACAAGCAGATTTTCCCATACCTATGATGTTAAGGATGGGGATAAATTTATCACTGTGAAAAAGGGCTTTGGCTCCTTTGCGGAATCCAAAAACGAAGGTGTCAGAAGAAATAATCTTTTCGGCACATATCTTTTAGGACCTTTCCTTATCCAGAATCCGGACTTTACAGCTTACCTTCTTTCGTTGTTGGGTGTTGAGAAGCCTCAGCTTGCCTTTGAAGAGGATATCCGAAAAGCATATAGCATAAGACTTGAGGAGTTCAACAGAGATATTGTATTTGAATAATATCTCTGATCTATCAATTAAATAAAAATGAAGAGTCTGATACCGGGAAATCGTGTATCAGACTCTTTTGTTTTGTATTCGATTTTTGCGTTTTTATTCTTGCTCAGCTCTCTGCTTTTTGAAGCCCTTGTTTACAATTATGTTGAGAACAACATTCAGGGCAAAGAGGGCAATTCCCACGAACAATCCGTATTGAATTGAGCCGGAGATGAAATTTATTGTTGTGTTTGATACCAGGGAAACACAGACTGTAAAGAATATTCCTGCAAGTGCAAAGCAAAGTGTTGAGCAAATGCACATTGTCAGGTTGAAGCCTGCCCTGAGCTTTGCCGCTCTTAATAACACAAAAATGAAATTAAGTACACCGAAGACAACCGCCAGATATAACAGAAGAATTGCCGCAAAAAGCAGGGCAACAGGTGCTCCTAATGTATCGGTGCCTATAAGACCTATGAGTGAG
The DNA here is from genome assembly GCA_045602865.1 of Acutalibacteraceae bacterium. Lineage (GTDB taxonomy): Bacteria > Bacillota > Clostridia > Oscillospirales > Acutalibacteraceae > DTU089. Next base: position 112 of record JAZSCI010000046.1, on the reverse strand, counting down.
CCCCAATTCAGGGTTAGCAGTGTATTAAGAGTGAAATCAAGAAGGCTCATATTTGTGCTTTCCGGGGAAATCATAGGAAGATTGATAGAGTAGTTTGCAAGAGGGAGAACAA
>JAZSCI010000045.1:0-14366 GCA_045602865.1 Acutalibacteraceae bacterium | reverse complement strand
GGAGATTTACGGCTTGTATCTATTTTTTTGATTAATGGTGTTTTCTTCCTATATTTTTTTACTCTGAAACATAGTTGATTATGGATGTGAGGGGTGTTTTCAAATCGTGAGAAACGTTCGTAATAAGCTCCGTTTTCAGGTGTTCTCCCTTGATAGCCTCTGCAACAGCGGCTTCAATGCTATCGTGAACGGCTGAAAGATTTGTTGCAAATCCCTGAAGAGGTTTTACAAAGGTGTCGGGGCGTATTTCTTCAATATGCTCACCTGTACAAATCTTTTCGGAAATACGGGTAAGTCGTATTACATCACTTAAGTATAAGCCTGCATAGACAATGCAGAGGGCATTGAATATTACAAGACAAGGAACGCTGATGATATAAAGTTCAGCACAGGAAAGAAGGAAAAAGAAGCAGTTTATAACCACATAACCTATAAGAGAAATAAGTGTTATTTTACTGATTTGCCTGAGAGAATAAGCCTTTTCATTTCTTTTTATTTTTGCTTTGATTTTGGAAAGTCTTTTTACAATGAAGCCTATGAGGAATCTGTCGAAAAGCTTGTTTGCCTTGGTGTTGCGTGAAATGTACATAGCAAAGCTTGTTATTGTGAAGGAGAGCAGGGCAGCACAAAGGCAGACAAAAACGTGTACCACATTATTAGTGAAAAGCCAGATAAAAGGAGATTTGTTGGTAAGATTTATATAATCGGGAGAGAAATCCGTAATTGTACCGGCAAATGCCAAAAAGGCAAAGAGCACTATTCCTGCAATTGCGAAGGTCAGAGCAATTATAAATGGTACTTTGTCCGTTAATAAAAGCTTTACGGAGTCGTCCTTTCTTTTTCCGCACAGGAAGCAGCAGAGGACTACACCTGCCAAAGAAAGCAGAGCAAATATTACTGTGAGTGTGGAGTAGGTCTGTAACTCAGTGTTTTTTACTGCCAGGTAGGACTGATGCAGGTTGTAGAAAATATCGCCTTGGATAATGTTGTCTTTAACCTTAAGATAAAGAGAGTAGTTGCCGAACTGATTTTTTAAATAAATGTCATTTATTGTTTCAGCGGGAAGAAAATCCGCATCCTTTAAAAAGCGTATTACATTAGATTCACTTTTTACAGAAATGATATCACCGGCAACTTTTTGGTTGTTGTAGGCTACGTGATAAAGGGAATTGTCCTCGATAGTATCAATGAAAGCCTTTTGTTCGCTTTTTTTAAGGGTAGATACACATTTACCCGTTTCGTTATCCTTCAGAATGAAATCAATATTGACAAATTCATCAAGGAACTCATTTGTTTGCTCTACTGACAGATAGTAAGAGTTTTCAAGTGTTTCCTCACATTGAAGGTCAAGCTCATCTGTAATGGTGCTTTCATTGGTGGCATCATCAACAATTGCAAATATAGCGGATCTCAGCTCTTGATATTTCTTGTTCCATTCATCGTATGAGTCGTACGAGCTTTTTATTTTTAGTAATTCGTTGAAATTGTCCTCCTGCCTGAATTCAACAATCGTTACATCCTCTGAGGAGTAATTGTTCTGATAATATGCGGAAAATTCATCCGAGTTAATATACTCTTCGCTGGAATAGTCGTAATATCCGTTATCCTCCGCGTGTCCGAAATCTCCGTTAAGAGTGTCATTGACAGGATCAGGCTCAAGAGGCTTGAGCTTTTGTATCGTGTTGAAAATAAGAAGTGCCTTTTCCTTTTGCTCTTCATATTCCTTGATTGTGGACTTCGCTTGGTCCGAATCAAGGAATTCCTCGAATGTCAGGTCTTCCTCATAGAAGGAGAGAATATCCGTGTACGAGGATATGTTAATGAGTGTGTCTGTCATTGCACTGATAAATGCGGGAGTGTTCCTGAATGAGCCGTCCTGACTTTGAAAGAATATTCCTTTTCTTAAACAGTTTACTCCGTTAAATGCAAAAAGATATGCACAAACAATAGTCATAATGAAGGCTGTTGCCTTTACAAATGGGTTGTATTTAGATTTTTTCAATTTTGTATCCAATTCCCCACACCACCTTTAAATATTTTGGTTCTTTAGGATTAATTTCAATTTTTTCACGGATTCTGCGGATATGTACCGTAACGGTTTTGTCACCTTCAATACATTTTTCTCCCCACACCGCCTCATAAATCTGTGTGGTGGAGAGTATACATCCGAGATTTTTCATAAGATGCTCGACAATGCCGTATTCTGTAGCAGTAAGCTTGATGGGTTCACCATCTACGGTTACTTCGTGAGCTATGGTATCAACACAAAGACCACCCGTTATAATAACACCCTGCTTTTTTACCTGGCTTCCGAGGGAGCAATATCTTCGTATCTGACTTTTGACTCTTGCAGTAAGCTCAAGAGGATTGAAGGGCTTGGTTACATAGTCATCTGCACCAAAGCCCAGTCCCGTTATTTTATCTGTATCTTCACTTTTGGCTGACAACAGAATTATGGGGGTGTTTTTATTTTTTCTTATTTCAAGAGTAGTCTGCAGACCGTCAAGCTCAGGCATCATTATGTCGAGTATCACACAATGAATTTCATTATTCTGCATAAGCTCAAGGGCTTCTCTGCCGTTTGTTGCAAGCAGGGGATTGTACCCCTCCATTTTCAGATAAATTTCAATTGATTTGAGAATTTCAATATCATCATCACAAATTAATACATTATACATTTCTTTTTCTCCTTTCGGTTTAAGTGTAAAACCCCTGTTTTACAAAAAAGTCTATAAAAATATTAAAAAAATATTAAGAAGTTCGCGTTTTCGAGTGTAATTACGTGTTTTGATTAAATTCTAACACAAATAAACAGATTTGTACATTGATAAACCGCCTTCTTTCGTAAGGCTCAGGTAATAGAATATTGTAGGGCAACCTTGTTGCACCGAGATATAAAAATTCAGGAGAAGTAGCTATGAGTGTAAAGACGGATAAGTATGTGAGTCGGTGGGATAAGAGAAAAATAAAAGATAAAAAGCGACTTGTGATTGAGCATTTTGCTACCTTTGTTTTAGGGCTTTTGTTCAGCCTTGCAGGGCCTGACGAAAGCTTTTCTCCCTTTGGTGTAGCTTTTGCGGCAAGTGTGAGAGAGGGACTGACTGTTACTGCGGCTCTCGGCTCTGTGGTGGGCTATCTCTTAGCAATCGATTCTGTTTATGCTTTGAGATATATGGCATCGGCACTTGCACTGTGTGTAATTATGAATGCCGTTAAAGGTATGCGGCAGGTAAGAGAAAATACCCTGACTCCTGCGATTTCGGTGTTTGTTTGCCTCCTATCCACGGGACTTGCCGTTGTCTTTGCTGATGAGTTGACAATACTCGGTTTGCTTGTTTGTGTTGCAGAGGCTATTATTGGCGGAGCCGGGGCTTTGCTCTTTGTAAAATGCAGAACAGCTCTTTCTTATCGAGGTGGGCTTTCTGCTCTTACCTCCAAGGAAGCGACTTGTATAGTTGTGTGCGGTGTTCTTTTGCTGATGTCTGTGAGAGATATAAGTGTTTTTTCTGTTTCACCCGTTAATATTCTTGCAGGTTTGCTTGTAATGATAAGCGGATGCTATAACAGGGAAAGCGGAGGCTCCATAATAGGAATATGCGCCGGTACTGCTCTTGGTATAGGTACAGAGGATGTGTTCCTCTTTGCACGTTTTTGCCTTGGGGGACTTTTGTCAGGAGTTTTCTCTGCTTACGGAAAAATCCCTTGTCTTGGTGGTTTTATATTATCGTGCTTTATTACTGTTGTAGCAGGGTATGATTATGTGGATTTGCCGTCAGTTATTGCAGAATGTCTTTTGTCAAGCGGTTTATTTATGTTGCTCACATATAAATTCGATCATAAGCTCTCGGCATTGCTCACTACGGGAGAAAAGCTTCCTCTCATAGACAGTATAAAGTATGATATGGTTCACAGATTAAAAAATGCCTCTGAAACCTCTGCAGAAATCTGCAAATCCCTTATAAATGTAAATCAGGCTCTTGATAAGGCAGAGAAAAACAATGTAGTAGGTATACAGAATAAAACAAAACAAAGAGTGTGCGGCTCTTGCGGATTGTATGATGTGTGCTGGGGTGAGTCTCTTGCAGAAACACAGGATGTTTTTAATACTCTGTTGAACCTGAAAAAGGAAGGTATTTATCTGGAGTATAAAACAATTCCCTCTCATTTTGCAGGCAAATGTATCAGGAGCGAAAATATCTCGAGCAGCTTTAACAGACTATATGAGGAGTACAGGCTTAAACAGAAAACAGAAATGCGGGTAAGGGATATCCAGAAAAATGCCGCAGAGCAATTTGTAAACGTATCTGCGCTCCTTGATTCGCTCTGCGATAAGGTTAATGATACGGCGGTTTTTGACAACGCTCTGGCATCAAGAGTAAAAAATGCAGCTTTAGCTTGCGGCTTCAAGCCCCTTGAGTGCTCGTGTGTTGTAGATACCTTTGATAAAATGTCAGTTGAGCTGAAGGTCGCTCTCAATGATGAGAAAATTGAACTGAGGGGACTGAGTACACAGCTTGAGCTTATGTCGAATCGAAGATTCGGCATACCTTGTGTGGAAAGAACTGATGAATATATCGTTATTCTTTTCAAGGAAAAAACTGATTTCAAGGTTATGTCCTCGGGAACCCAATACTGTGCGCAGGGGGAAAAATTCTCCGGGGATACGTATTCTGTTTTTGAGGATGGAGATGGATTTTTCTACGGGATTCTATGTGATGGAATGGGTACGGGAAACAGAGCAGCTCTGGCTTCCGGTCTTGCCGTATCGCTCCTTGAAAAGCTTATAAAAGGAGGCTTCGGCGTTACCGCGGCAATAAATACTGTGAATACCGCGCTTGTTTCAAAGTCAGGAGATGAGTGTTCCGTAACACTTGATCTGGTAAAGGTGGATTTGTATACGGGGGGCACTTATTTTTATAAATGTGGCGCCTCTGACACAATTGTCAAGCGGAAGGGAAGATTGATAAAGGTGGGTATGTCATCTCTGCCTATGGGTATTATAAATGATGTGGAGGTGAACTGTACCACGGGAGAGCTGGGTGCAGGTGATATTCTCATTCTTACCTCGGATGGTGTGCGGGATGAGGACAGGAATATTGTCCGACAGGAATTAAAGGGCTTTAACGGAGAAAATCTCAGACATTTCACTTCCGGTGTCTGCGAGAAAATACGAAAACAACAATCAGGGAAAACAGATGACCTTACAATGATTACAATGATGATTACCGAAAACGAATAGGAGAGTATATTTTGTACAAATTTACGGGCTTTAATGAAAGTGCAAACAAGGTGCTGAATATTTCTATGGAAATTGCCGAGAATTTAGGACACACCTATGTTGGTACCGAGCATATTCTTTTGGGCTTAATATCCGACAGTAAAACTGTTTCTGCGGCGGTTTTACAGAATAAGAAGCTTAGTTACAAAAAACTGGAGGAGCAGGTTAAAAATACAGTAGGTGTGGGAGTTCCTACAAAATTGACTCCCGAGGATATCAGTCCCCGTTGCAGAAGGGTTATAGAATCAGCCCTTTTGTACGGAAATAAGCTTCCGGATAAGGAGGCGGGAACACAGCAGCTGCTTCTGGCTGTAATAAAGGAGCCGCAATGTGCCGCCTGCAGAATACTGAGCTCGATGGGTGTGATGCCCTATGAAATATCGGGTGATATTCCCGGGGAGGGGGAGGCGGCGCCGCCTTCACACAGTAAGAGAACAGAACAGTCTAAAAAAAGACTTGTTGACAGATACGGCAGAGATCTTACAGAGTGTGCATCGAACAAGGAGCTTGATGTGGTAGTGGGCAGAGAAAAGGAGATTGACAGAGTTATCGAAATTCTGTGCCGAAGAACAAAGAATAATCCTTGCCTTACGGGAGAGCCGGGGGTGGGCAAAACTGCAATAGCAGAAGGACTTGCCCTTCGTATTGTAAACGAGGATGTGCCTGAGCCTCTCAGAAATAAAAGAATAGTCAGTGTAGACCTTACCTGTATGGTGGCGGGAACAAAATACAGAGGCGATTTCGAAGAAAGGATAAAAGGAATTATAGATGAAGTTAATGCGGATAAAGATATAATCCTTTTTATAGATGAGCTTCACAATATTGTCGGTGCAGGCTCCGCAGAGGGTGCAGTTGATGCGGCTAATATTCTCAAACCCTCACTTGCAAGAGGCTCTCTTCAGATTATCGGTGCTACTACCATTGATGAGTACAGAAAATATATCGAAAAGGATGCGGCGCTTGAAAGGCGTTTTCAGACTGTGACAATAGATGAGCCGGACAGAAAAACCGCCGTACGTATGCTTGAAGGTCTTAAGGATTGCTACGAAAAGCATCACGGTGTTGTTATAGAGCCTGAGGCAATAGTTTCGGCGGTGGATCTGAGTGTCAGATACATCACCGATAGATTTTTGCCTGATAAAGCCATAGATTTGATTGATGAAGCTTCCTCGAGGGTGAGAATCAACTCTTACAGACAACCCGAAAATATAGCAGCTCTTGAAAATCAGTTTAAGGAATTGACTGAAAAAAAGCAGGAAGCCATAGAAGAGCAGGATTTTGAAAAGGCTGCCGCCCTGCGTGACGAGGAGAGAAAAGCGGCTGCCTTGTTCCGTGATAAGAAACAAGAATGGCTCGAGCAGCTACGCAAAAATGATCTTGTAGTAGGTCCGGAGGATGTGGCAGCGGTGGTTTCATCGTGGACTCGTGTGCCTGTGTCCCGTATTACTCAGGAGGAGGGCGAAAGGCTTCTGCAATTAGAAGAGATTCTTCACGAGAGAATTATAGGACAGAACGAGGCGGTAAGTGCTGTATCGCGGGCAGTCAGGCGAGGTCGGTCTGCGTTCAGGAATCCCTGTAAGCCAATAGGTGTTTTTTTGTTTCTGGGACCTACGGGAGTAGGAAAAACCGAGCTTACAAAGGCTCTTGCCGGGGTGCTTTTTGATTCTGAACAGAGCATTATAAGATTTGATATGTCGGAATTTATGGAAAAGCATTCTGTTTCCAAGCTTATAGGCTCACCGCCGGGATATGTTGGCTTTGAGGATGGGGGACAGCTTACGGAAAAGGTGAGAAGAAATCCGTATTCCATTGTACTGTTTGATGAGATTGAAAAAGCAAATTCTGATATATTCAATATCCTTCTGCAAATAACAGACGAAGGCTTTGTTACGGATTCAAACGGAAGAAAAACTGATTTCAAAAATACAGTAATCATAATGACATCCAATATCGGAGATCGTTTAATTGCAAATAGCGGAAATTCCATGGGCTTTAATGTGCAGGGAAATGAGAACAACAGATACGAAAGAATAAAGAAGCTTGTAACAGATGAAGCAAAACGATTTTTCAAGCCCGAATTTATCAATCGTATTGATGAGCTTGTTGTGTTCAGGACACTAAACAGACAAGAGCTTTCTCTGATCGCGGAGGGTATGCTTTCGGAGATTTCTTCCAGATGTATAGAATCAGGCTTTGATGTATCCTTTTCTCCTGATATGGCTGATAAAATCCGCGATAAAGCCTTTGATGAGGTTTACGGAGCAAGACCGCTCAGGCGGACTATAACTGTTATGGTTGAGGATAAGCTTGCAGAAAAGCACCTTTCGGGAGAAATACATCCGGGAGAAAAAATACAGTGTAGCCTCGTTAATGATGAGCTTGTTGTAGAAAAGAGATAAAATTAGTGGTCGGGATTTTCGTATAGTGCTTTCCCGACCACTTCTTTTTGTTGACATTTGTATAAAATAAAACTATAATATATAATATTAAATTAATATGGGGTGGTATTGTGCGGAAAATAATATCTTTTGTTCTTGCTCTTGTTATGGCTGCAGGAATTTTTGTTTCTACACCACTTGTTTCAAGTGCCGCAGTTATTGTTTCGGGCACTATGCAGGACACCTCTGCAAACAATAATGGAGTTGTCCACTGGCAGCTTACGTATTCAGCCTTTTCTCAGTTTGCTTCCCTCAGACTGTACGGAAACGGCTATATGCCCAGTGGTATGGATGACACTTCGTGGAAAGCCGCCCTCGAAGGAAGATACCTTTCGGATGTTACCATTGAGTATGGTGTAAAAAGCATTATGGATGATGCTTTTTACGGGGAGGTTTATCTCAAAAATATAAATCTTCCCAATAGCATAGAAAGAATCGGACATTACGCCTTCGCAGGAACTTCCATTTCTTATGTGAAGCTTCCCCGAAAGCTTGTATATTTTGATAATATGATGTTTGATTCCACGCAGATTAAAAACTATGCCGTTGATTCTTCTAACGAAAATTATTCAGCGGTTGATGGTGTTCTTTACAGTAAAGATAAATCTGTTCTGGTTGCATTCCCTTGCGGCAGATTTGTTGAAGGATTTGATAGCGATGGTAATCCTGTACCGGATAATGACTATACCTTTGAAATTCCATCTTATGTGAAGGAAATAGGGGAATATGCGTTTTATAATAGCTACGCTTCCTCGGTTGTGATACCGGGAAATGTAAAGACAGTCGGTAAGCAGGCCTTTGCGGGTAACGTAAATCTTAAAAATCTTGTTATTGAAAACGGAGTGAAAAGCTTCGGGGAAAGCGCTTTTCTTTCCTGCTCCTCGCTTGTTGATATAACCTTTCCGTATAGTGTGAATTATATTGGTTATAACAGCTTCGGCTTTCAGTACGATGTAGCCCTTGAGGGTGTAGCTGAGGTTCTTGATGAGCAGGGAATAGAGCACGAGCCTATTACCCTTTCAAATGCCGCTTATTATGCAGAGCTCGCAGGGTATGAAATAAGTAGTTTTATATATTGCTATCCTTCGGGAGATACTACAATATCTGCACCAAAAGGTTCAGCGGCAGAAAATTACGCGCTCAGATTCAGGATGAATTTCAAGCCTGTTTCTGCTATTGCAAAGTCTGCTGCCGTAAAGAGTCAGGGGGTAAGTGTTGCCTGGTGTCAGGAGTCTCAATGTGATGGTTATGAGATTTACAGACAGGTCAACAACGGGAAATGGAATCTTATCGGCTCTGTTGAGGATAATGCCGTAACGGAATATTTTGATGAGGGTGCCGTTACAAACGCGAAAAATACATATAGGATTGTGCCCGTTAATTATACCGCTGATGGTGTTTATGATATGCAGGGCACGGGAGTATATTATATAAAGGCTCCTAAGCCTTTGTCCGTTTCCAATAATGTTGGCGGCGTAAAGTTTATATGGGAAAGTCAGTCTGTTGCTGACGGATACTATGTTTACAGAAAAACCGATAACGGTAGCTGGAAGAAAATAGCAACCGTAAACGGTGATACAGATTACTACAAGGATACAAAGGTATCCGATGGAAAGAAATATACATATTCAGTCAAGGCCTTTGACAGTAAGGGTGTAAGCTCATACGATTCCGCAGGAAAGAGCATTTATTTTGTGTCATCGCCCGAAGTTACCATTGTAGGCAATTCCTCTAAGGGTGTAAAGATAAGATGGACAAAGACTTCAGGCGCTGTCAACTATGTGATTTACAGAAAGGATTCCTCTGGCTGGAAAAAGCTGAAAACCGTTTCTGCCAAAAGTCGTGAATTTATTGATGAATCTGCGGTAAGCGGAGTGAAATACAGATATTCAGTCCGTGCAGTTACCGAAAACGGGAAAAGCAGCTACAGAACAGATGTCGACAGAATCGAATTTCTTTCAACACCTAAGCTTAAGAGTGCAAAAAGCACAAAATCAGGTATAAAGCTTGTTTACAGTAAATCTAATGGTGCAAAAACCTACAAAATTTACAGAAAAACAAGTAAATCAGGTGACTGGAAAACACTTGCAACAGTGAAAGCTGCAACTACTTATGTAGACAAGAGTGCTAAAAAAGGAAAAACATATTACTATACCGTGAGAGCCTATGATGGCAGCTATAAGAGCAGCTACTCCTCAACAGGTATAAAGATAAAGGATAACTATTGATATGCTTTTTAAAAAGAAAAAAGAGCCACAGGGCTATGTTCACAAGCCAAGGGACTTTGACAGAGATGAAAGGATAGAGATACAAAAAATTGTATCATCTATTCCTGTTACAAGAAAGCTTCTTTCTCAGGATTTGCTTGTGACTGCTATTAATAATTATGTGGTAAAGAATATAAAAATAGGCTCTACAGCCGCAAGAAATGTTAATACAACAAAGCACCCGCAGGTGTTCTTTTCATCACTCAGGGACTTGATTACAAGCACCGAGGCACTTGTGAAAATAGAACCTTACTGGCGCTTTGAGGGGCACGGCCCTTCCGAGCAGCTTGCGGATATTACGCAGCGCAAGGACAGAATTATCAGGGGCTTTATAACCGAAACCTTTGATGAGCTTGTAAAAGCGATAGAATCAAAACCGAAGCCGTCAGCAAAGCAAAAGCTTTTTGATGACTATCAGAATTCATTAATTTACAATATTGAGATATGTGGTGAAGAGAACTTTGAATATTTCAAGACTCTCTGTCGCGAAAAACTCAATATTGAAGAATAAAATAACGGGGGAATAGAAAATGGCTTATCTCAGCGATATTGAAATTGCGCAAGGATGTAAAATGAGACCTATTCAGGAAATTGCAGACAAAATCGGAATAGGTGAGGAGTATCTTGAACCATACGGAAGATACAAGGCAAAGGTAGATCTCTCATACCTTAAGGAGCAGAAGAAGCAAGGCAAGCTTATTCTTGTTACTGCTATTACACCTACACCTGCAGGTGAGGGTAAAACTACAACCACAATAGGTCTTGCCGATGGTATGAATATTCTTGGTTATAATACCTGTGTTGCTCTTCGAGAGCCATCACTCGGACCTGTTTTCGGTGTTAAGGGCGGCGCTGCAGGCGGCGGCTATGCTCAGGTTGTTCCTATGGAGGATATCAACCTTCATTTCACAGGTGATTTTCACGCTATCGGTGCGGCTAACAACCTTCTTGCAGCTATGCTTGATAACCACATTCAGCAGGGCAACGCACTGGGTATTGATGTTAAGCGCATCACCTGGAAGCGTTGTGTGGATATGAATGACAGACAACTCAGAAATATTATAGATGGTATCGGCGGCAGAATGCAGGGTGTTCCCCGTGAGGATGGCTTTGACATTACTGTTGCAAGTGAGGTTATGGCAGTTTTCTGTCTTGCTACATCCGTTACTGATCTTAAGGAAAGACTTGCAAGAATAGTTGTTGCTTATACATATGACGGTAAGCCCGTTACCTGCGGTGATATTAAGGCGCAGGGAGCTATGACAGCACTTCTTGTTGATGCTGTCAAGCCAAATCTTGTGCAGACTCTTGAGGGTACACCTGCATTTGTTCACGGTGGTCCCTTCGCAAATATCGCTCACGGTTGTAATACAGTTCTTGCTACAAAGCTTGCAATGGGTGCTGCTGATTATGCGGTTACAGAAGCAGGCTTCGGTGCAGATTTAGGTGCAGAGAAGTTCCTTGACATCAAGTGCCGCGCAGCAGGAATAAAGCCCAATGCAGTTGTAGTTGTTGCTACTGTAAGAGCTCTTAAAATGCACGGCGGTCTTAAGAAGGATCAGCTTAATGAGGAGAATATTGAGGCTCTTGAAAAGGGTATCCCCAACCTTCTTCGCCACGTTTCAAACATCAAAAATGTATACAAGCTTCCTTGTGTTGTTGCGGTTAATCGTTTCCCCACAGATACAGATAATGAAATTGATTTCATTATTGCAAAATGCCGTGAGCTTGGTGTAAATACAGTTCTCTCAACTGTATGGGCTGATGGCGGTAAGGGTGGTGTTGACCTTGCCCGTGAGGTTGTTCGACTTTGTGAAGAAGAGGACAACTCAGGTTTCACCTTCTCATATCCCTCTGATTGCGAAATTGAGGAGAAAATCGAAGCCGTTGTCAAGAAGGTATACGGCGGTGTTGGTGTGGACTTTACTGCAAATGCAAAGAAGCAGCTTGAATCCCTCAAGGCAGATGGCTTCGGTAAGCTTCCTGTTTGTATTGCAAAGACACAGTACAGCTTCTCCGATGATCCTACAAAGCTTGGCGCTCCCGAGGGCTTCCGTGTAACTGTTCGTAATCTTAAGGTATCTGCAGGTGCAGGCTTCATTGTCGTTCTTACAGGCGATATTATGACAATGCCGGGTCTTCCCAAGGTTCCTGCTGCAGAGAAAATTGATGTTGATGAAAGTGGTAAAATCACAGGTCTTTTCTGATAAAGGATTGGAAAGATGAGTTATATAACTTGGATATCGCTTGTAATTCTTTACTGGGTGATTTTTTACAGAAAATCCCTGAAAAAGAAGTTTCTCAGGAAAAGACAGAAAAATCGTTCCGCGGAAGGTGTAAAGATGGAAGAATTGATTAAAAGCTATATGAATAAGCAGGTTGTTCTCAGTCTTATAGAGGATTCCTTCGATAATGAAGGGGAAATTATTAAATATTCAGAAGGCTGGATAGTTTTCAAAACCAAAAAAGGCGAGGAACATGCTATAAATTGTGATTATATTATAAAAATCAGAGAGAAAAAACAAAAAAACAAAAAATAAATGGAGTAACTACAAATGGAAAATCAGACACCCGAAAAAAAGAAGGTAGTTCTCAGCTGTATTCAGCCTACAGGCACTCCTACACTTGGTAATTATCTCGGAGCGCTTAAAAACTGGGCTAATATGTGCGATGACTACAACTGTCTTTATGGTGTTGCGGATTTACACTCGATTACAGTACCTGCATTCCGTGAAAATCCCGCACAATTAAAGAAAAATACTCTGGAGCTTTATGCTCTTTTACTGGCAATAGGTATAGATCCCGAAAAGAATATCGTTTTTGTTCAGAGTCATGTTCCTACCCATGCTCAGTTAGGCTGGATTCTCAACTGCTATACCCAGTTCGGTGAAGCAGCACGAATGACACAATTCAAGGATAAGAGTCAGAAATTAGGAAGCAATATTTCTGTAGGACTTTTTGATTATCCCGTTCTTATGGCGGCAGATATTCTTATTTACGGCGCAGATTATGTACCTATCGGCGCAGACCAGAAGCAGCATCTTGAGCTTGCAAGAAACATTTGTGAGCGCTTTAATCAGATTTACGGTAACGTATTCAAGATGCCTGATCCCTTTATCGGTAAGGTTGGCGCAAAGATATGCTCTCTTCAGGATCCCACGAAGAAAATGAGTAAGTCCGATGATAATCCACGTTCCTATATTTCCATGCTTGATGAACCTAATGTTATTATGAAAAAAATCAAGAGTGCCGTTACAGATAGCGATGCTTGTGTAAGGTATGCAGAGGGTAAGGATGGCGTAAATAACCTTATGACTATTTATTCCTGCTGCACGGGAAAGTCTCTTGAGGAAATCGAAAAGGAATTTGAAGGCAAGGGCTACGGTGATTTCAAAACCGCAGTAGGCGAGGCGGTTGTTGCAGAGCTTGCACCATTCCAGGCTCGTTATAAGGAGCTTATAAACGATAAGGCTTATCTTGAGGAATGTATGAAAAAGGGCGCAGAGCTTGCTACAAGAATCTCCCAGAGAACACTTGATAAGGCTATGAAAAAAATCGGATTCTATCAGACTAAGTGAATCAAAGCAATCAACTAAGAAGATGCGAGAGAATTTTTACAGTTCTCTCGCACCTTTTAATTAGTAGGAAATAAGAAAACCCCACAGCAAAAGCTGTGGGGTTTTCTTAAATCAATTAATCAGAAGTGATTAGTTTGACTTGTTAAGCTTGTTAACGAGCTGAGATTTCTTGTGAGCAGCGTTGTTCTTGTGAAGAAGACCTTTAGCAACAGCCTGGTCGATTTTCTTAACAGCAACCTTAACTGCATCAGCCTTAGCAGCATCATTAGCCTCAATAGCATTGTTAGCCTTTTTGATAGCAGTCTTAAGAGCAGAGTTAGCAGCCTTGTTTCTGGAAGCCTTTGTTGCATTAACGATAACTCTCTTCTTTGCGGACTTAATGTTGGGCATACCTACACCTCCTTTTTTCGTTCATACATTCGTATATACTATCATAAAATATGCCGGATTTCAAGCATTTTTGGAAAATAAATTTTATTTCTCGAAATTTTCTTTATATGCTTCGATAGCTTCCTCAATGATTGATATAGCATCAAGAACACCCCTGATTTCATCAATTGCAGTCTCCTTGCACTCAAGGGTTTTGTACACAGAAAAGAAGTGCTTCATTTCATCAAAAATATGGGGTGGAAGCTGGCTGATATCCTTGTATGTATTGTAGGTGGGATCGTTGAACGGAATGGAAATGATTTTATCATCTGCCGCACCGTTATCAAGCATTGTTATAACACCGATAGGGTAGCACTCAACCAAGGACATAGGTTGAATCTGTTGTGAGCAGAGAACAAGAACATCAAGGGGATCG
>JAZSCI010000044.1:0-2558 GCA_045602865.1 Acutalibacteraceae bacterium | reverse complement strand
TATACAATATCACATTTACGAGAATATGTAACGGAAAAAAGTCTGCGAGCTTTTTCCTTTTTTGTCTTTTGTGGTAGAGGTAGTACCGTGTATCTGCTTCGGTTCCCCTCTCTGTGACTATACAATATCACATTTACGAGAATATGTAACGGAAAAAAGTCTGCGATAACGCATTGTTTTTGCCGGATTTTATGTTATTCTTCTCATTCCGACACAGAATTCATCTTTTATTTCTGAAATAAGTTGCTAAAATCTGAACTCTGTGCTAATCTATAATCAACATATAAATTTATTAATTCTGATTTATTCACTTTATTTTTCTTTTAAAAGGAGATGCTAAAATGATAATTAATTCTTTAACACCCGAACAGGAAAACGCTCTCAAAAGGCTTCTTAGTGACCTGAAGCCCGATCCATCAAATACAAAGAATGAAATGTACTATCCACATCTTCAACACGCTCTTGATTCAGCGGAAGCCGCTCAGAAATTATCAGAGGAGCTTTATGATCTTATTTATGCTTCCATGGGAATGGTTGCAGACCGTGATTATTGTGATTCCATTATGAAGCTTGTATATACACCTGACAAATTGTGGGAGCTTCGTAAAGAACTGAAAGAATTAGAGGATAACCTTGCCCGGGCAGCAAGAGCCTTTGAGGAATTTGCTGAAAAGCTATAAATCTGATAGCAAACACAAGCAAACGAGACCGATATTCTGTATCAGTCTCGTTTTTTCACTTTCTTATCCGTTAAATCATAGCTTAAGCCCAAAAGCCACTCCAATTTTTCTCTTTCAACGCTTCCGTCAAGCCGCACGGAAATCCAATGGTTTTTGTTCATATGGTACGCAGGGTGTATGCCTTCATCCAATATTACGGATCCGATAAGAAGGGGTTCACACTTAAGGTTTACAACCTGCACATTTCCTTCTTCGGGTATACCTATTTTAATTTTTGGAATCTCCATTATTACGGCAAACCATTTGTTATTGCTTTTGTGGCGGTAAACGGCAAAGGTCGGAGCACTGTTCCACGGAAATTCACCGATTACACCATACACCTCTTCGATATACTTATCCAATTCTTTTCTGTTAATAACTGCCACCACCTCATAAGTTTTATTTATACTACAATCATTTTATCACAACAAAAGAATATTTCAAACAGAATAAATCAAAATTTATGGGCATAACATACATAGGGTGATTTTTATAAAAAAGGATTTACTTCTATGGAATTTCGGAGGCTTTGTTTTCACAGTTTTCTGGGGAACCTTGCTTCATTTCCTATACGATTGGACAAAAGCCACAGCTACAATGCCATTTTCTGCAATTAACGAATCCACATGGGAGCATATGAAAATACTGTTTTTTCCTATGTTTATTTTTGCACTTATACAAAGATGCTTTTTCAAAGAATTCAGTAATTTCTGGTGCATTAAGCTTTTTGGAATTTTAGCAGGGCTTATTCTGATACCTGTTCTTTTTTACACCCTTAACGGGATTTTCGGAAAAACTCCGGATCTTGTGAATATAGGAATATTTTTTGTTGCTGCTGCAGTCGCCTTCATTCTTGAGGCATATTTATTCAAAAATTACCATCGCTGCAGAGCGCCCCATATTGCTTTCGCCATTATATGCTTTATAGGGATTTTGTTTATGATTTTCACCTTTTTTCCACCACACATACCATTATTCCGTGATCCTGTCACCAACACATATAGCCTTAAAAAGTAAACATCTGCAACGGTAGCCTTCCTATCGTTGCAGATGCGTTTATTCAAGCTCTAATTCCTCGTAATTATGAATATATATATCCACAAGTGACTTCAGCTCTTCCTGCTTAGGCTCACTTCTGTCATAAATTCCCACTACATTATAGCCGTTTGCCTTGGCGGTTTTTGCCGCATACAAGGCATCCTCAAAAACCCAGGTGGTTCTCTTTTCTGTTCCCAGATTTTCCAGAACAACATCATATACCTTGGGATCTCTTTTTGAAGCACCCACTGTGTAGGTAGAATATATTTCCGAGAAATAGTGAAGCATATTAAACTTTTCAAGAGCCACAATGAGAGCAGTCTCGCCAGTAGCGGTAGCAATACCCATTTTCACACCCTTTGCCTTCAGCTTCTCAAGGAAGTTTATTATATCGTTTTTTGGCTCAGTTTCCTTCAGGTATCTGGCTTTAATATACTCAAAAAGCATTCCCAGAAGCTCCTCATAGGTATAGCTGAGCTTGAATCTCTCTATAGCAAGGCGAAAGGTTTCCATCAGGAAAAGTCCCTTGAAGGCTTCTACATCCTCTTCGGTAAAGCTTATACCGATGCTTTCAAAGAAATTGACTCTTATATCCTTCCACACGTGCATAGAATCGAAAAGCGTACCGTCAAAATCAAATATTGCTCCTGTGATATTCATTTTCTTTTCTGTCATAATTATTTCCTTTTTCAAATTACAAGTGCTTCCCTGCCTTCAGAGAGCATTGAAGCGCCTGACAGCAGTTACAGCGCGAGTAAGCTTTTTACTCATTTACCATCTGTTTTCAACATATTCGCAGAA
>JAZSCI010000043.1:0-2266 GCA_045602865.1 Acutalibacteraceae bacterium | reverse complement strand
ATATGCCACCTTCTCCAGAATTCTGTGGCACTTTTTGAAATATAGGGATAATTGAAATTTTCCGTAAAACAAAAGCCCAGCAACCTGCCCAAGCCTATTGCCATATCCGAATAACCCGAAAAATCAAAATAAACGTGAAGTCCGAATGCTACTGCATAAAGCCAATAGAAAAGAACGGATTTATCATCGGAGGTCTTGAAAACATCGCACAACTCACCTAAGGAATTTGCAAGAAGAATTTTCTTTGCCAATCCCAAAACAAATCTTCTCATTCCCTTCGAGAAATTCTCAAAGGAAAGTGTTCTCTCCTCAAGCTGCTTTGCAATATCAGAATATCTCACAATAGGTCCCGCAATAAGCTGAGGAAACATTGTAATATAGGCGGCAAGGTTTATTATATTCTTCTGTGCCGCAACATCCTTGCGGTAAACATCGATTGTATAGCTTAAAATCTGGAAAGTGTAAAAGCTGATACCAATAGGAAGGGCGATTCTAAGAAGCGGCACAGACATTCCCGTAAGTGCATTGAAATTGTCTATAAAGAAATCTGCATACTTGAAATAGCCCAGAAAACCTAAATTCACAATAACCGAAAAGCCCAGAATTACCTTTGAAAGCTTTTTCTCAGAAAAAGCCTCAATCAGAATGCCGGAGAAATATCCGATTACGATTGAGGCTATCATTAAAACTACATATTTAGGTTCGCCCCAGCCGTAAAAAACAAGGCTTGAAAGCATCAGCACCGTGTTTTTCAGCTTTTTCGGAGCAATAAAATAGAGTATCAGTACACTTGGCAGAAAATAGTAAAGGAAGGGAATACTTGAAAAAAGCATATTAATCCTCTTTCTGCTTTGTACTTTTTAATTACCGTTTCTTATGCGAGAGACTCCTCAACATTAAGAACTGCCGCTTCGCCATAAACTGTTGCAAGCTTTGTCTTGAAGCTTTCAATTGCATCTGCATTACCGAAAGCTGCTACAACATAATCATCAGCTACTGTGTAGATAATGAGTGTGTCGGGGAATCCGCACATCCACTGTGTGCTCTTGATGCTATCCTTAAGAGAATTTACAAGTGCCTCTGTATTTGCAGCATCTGCAAGGTGATATGCAGCAGCAGAGAATGTGTTAGCATTCATAGCATGTGTAATTGTACCGACTTTATCAACGAGCTTAAGAGAATCCTCTGTAATATGAAGAGTTGCAGTTGCATTCTCAACATCGGCAATATTGAACTCACCTGCAGCATCGCTGACCGCTGTCTCAAAGTCACCGCCCATAACGGGGAATTTCTCTTCCTCGGCAAAGGTTGTCCATACACTGTCAAGAAGAGCAACGGGAGATTCGATTGCAATCTTGTTGTCATCATCTGCGGGAGTATTGGCTCCGCAAGCAGCCAAAGCTACTACCATTACTACTGCCAATAAAGCACATAAAATTTTTGTTTTCATTCTGGAAAACTCCTTTTCAATAAAATAAAATATATATTTATAATTTCTTATAAATCAATCTCAAGTCCCACGGGACAATGGTCACTTCCCATAATTTCGTTAAGGATAAAGCTATCCCTGACCTTTGGGAAAATTCTGTCTGAAACTACAAAATAGTCAATACGCCAACCGACATTCTTTGCTCTGGCGCCGTACATATAGCTCCACCAGCTATACTGAACCTTTTCGGGATAAAGAGCACGGAAGGTATCTGTAAAGCCTGCTTCGAGAAGCTGTGTGAATTTGCCCCTCTCCTCATCGGAAAAGCCCGCACTGAAATGATTGGTTTTCGGATTCTTAAGATCTATCTCACAGTGAGCCACATTAAGGTCTCCGCAATACACCAAGGGCTTCTTGCTGTCAAGGGCTTTCATATACTCCCTGAGAGCATCCTCCCACTCCATTCTGTAAGAAAGCCTTGCAAGCTCCCTCTGTGCATTAGGAGTATACACACAAAGAAGATAAAAATTCTCATATTCAAGGGTAATTGCCCTACCCTCGTGGTCATGCTCCTCAATTCCCAGACCGTAGCTTACACTCAGGGGTTCTTTTTTTGCAAAAATTGCCGTTCCTGAATAGCCCTTTTTCTCAGCACTGTACCAATACTGATGATATCCGGGTGTGGAAAATTCCGCCTGCCCCGGTTGCATTTTAGTTTCCTGAATACAGAAAAAATCTGCATCAGCCTCTTTGAAAAATTCATCAAAGCCCTTCGTAAGACAGGCTCTGAAGCCGTTTACATTCCAAGAAATAAATTTCATAGCATTTCTCCTTATG
>JAZSCI010000042.1:0-8755 GCA_045602865.1 Acutalibacteraceae bacterium | reverse complement strand
ACTTACAATAAGACTTATCGCAACAGGTGCTGAGTTTACCGTAGTTGAAGCCGGTTACATGAATGCCGACAGCCACATCAACAAGAATGTACTTACAGCCGGTGAGGTAGGCTATATTTCAGCGTCAATCAAGAGTATTGGTGATACACAGGTCGGTGATACCGTAACAAATGCTGAAAACCCATGCGATGAGGCTCTTCCAGGTTACAGAAAAGTAAACCCTATGGTATTCTCAGCTATCTATCCTGCCGATGGTGCCAAATATGAACACCTGCGTGAAGCACTTGAAAAACTCCAGCTGAACGACGCTTCACTTTCGTTCGAGCCTGAAACATCTATTGCCCTCGGCTTTGGTTTCAGATGTGGTTTCCTCGGACTTCTCCATATGGAAATTATACAGGAACGACTTGAAAGAGAGTACAATCTCGACCTTATCACTACCGCTCCGTCGGTTATTTATAAAGTTACACTTGCAAACGGTGAAACTATTGAAATTGACAACCCTACAAACTTCCCTGACCCTGCCACTATCCAGAGTGCCCAGGAACCTATGGTTAAGGCTGAGGTACTTGCACCTTCCGATTATGTCGGTAACATCATGGAGCTTTGTCAGGAACGTCGTGGCGTGTTCAAGGATATGAAGTATCTTGATGAAACAAGAGTTGCTCTTCACTATGAGCTCCCTCTCAACGAAATTGTTTACGATTTCTTTGATGCTCTCAAATCAAGAACAAGAGGCTACGCCTCCCTCGACTATGAAATTTCCGAATACCAGCGTTCTAATCTTGTAAAGCTTGATGTACTCCTCAATGGTGATGTTGTAGATGCACTTTCTTTTATTGTACATTCCGACAAGGCATACGGCAGAGCAAGAAAGATTGCTGAAAAATTAAAGGACAACATTCCGAGACAGATGTTCGAAATTCCCATCCAGATTGCTATTGGCGGCAAGGTTATTGCCCGTGAAACCGTTAAAGCTATGCGAAAGGATGTTCTCGCAAAATGCTATGGCGGTGACATTACCCGTAAGAAAAAGCTTCTTGAAAAGCAGAAGGAAGGCAAAAAGCGTATGCGCTCCTTCGGTACTGTTGAGGTGCCTCAGGAAGCATTTATGGCAATCCTTAAGCTTGATGAGGATTAATAATTTTATTCAAAAAGAGTTGATTATAATGAACAACAGCTATTTTGATATTTATCACCATAACAATGGAGGTCACCGCTTCTGTTTCAGAAGCGGTGATATGATATATGAGGAAAATTTCAGTAACGGAGCGTTGATATCCTGCGGCTGGAATGCTTCAGGATATCCCCTGAATGTACTGAAAAACTGCACTACATACCTTAACCCCAAAAGGTATTCAGAGCCCTTTGCCTTCAATATTGAGCTTGACGGACAAAGTGTTGATTTCAATTTAGAGTTTGTTGATTTCAAAACAGAAAAAGCAGATAACAACGAGACCGCTATCCTTACATTAAAAAGCAATATCGTTCCTGTTATTATAAAGGTTTACACCCTGATTGACGGCACACAGATGCTTTCACGATGGCTTGAAATTGAAAACAAATCTGACAAGCCTTTGAAATTAAGCAGACTTTCAGTTATGAGCGGCGGCATTGAATCTCTTGATGATGATACACTTGATAATGCTGAAGATGTAAACGATGTATACTCTTTAGGTTATTTTGAAAATGATGCCTGGGGTAAAGAAGGGCAATTCATCCGGAAAGCGCTGAACCCCGATTGTATCCGTATTGAATCAAGATTTGGCAGAGACCGTTTCCGCCATCCCCTTTTATTCATAAAAAATAATCTTACGGGCAAAATCTGGTTTTCGCAAATAGGCTTCAGCGGTGGATATGCCTACTCTGTTGACTACAATGCACGTCCCGACAAAAGCAACACACACCTTTCTTTTAAGGCTGAAATAACAGGTCATAATCCTATTTACGTTATTCCACCCGAAAGTAAATTTGTGTCCCCTGTTGTATATATCGGACTTGTACAGGGATGTCTTGATGATGCCATAAACGAAATGCACTCACACATCCGTAAATCTGTACTCACCCTTTCCGAAGCAGAGGGCAAAACCGCCCTCATAAACTGCGGTATGGGTGCAGAGCATAGTATGAATGTAGAGGACAGCAAGGCTTTCATAGATCAGTTTGCTCTTATGGGCGGTGAAATTTTCACCATTGATGCCGGTTGGGAATGTCCCCCTGATGAGCAAATGGAATGGCCTCATTACAACGGAAGAAATGTTCCGGACAAGGATCGATATCCGAACGGAATCAAAGAGCTTTGCGACTACGCTCACTCCAAGGGCTTAAAATTCGGTCTATGGGTTGATATAGAGAGTGTAGGCAAATACTGCGATATTCACGAAAAACACCCCGAATGGCACACTGTAAGTGCCTTAGGTGAAAAACCATCCAAGTTCCTTGATATGAGTATTCCTGAGGTGAGTCAATGGGCAGAAAGCGAGCTTGCGAGGATTATCGAAGAATACGAGCTTGACCTTCTGAGAGTAGACCACAACGTTGATTGCACTGAATATTTCGGCATTCGTGACACGGGCTTTGGTATACCCGAATGTATTTGTATAAAGCACAATGAAGCAGTTTACAGAATGTACGAAAGCCTTAAAAAACGTTTCCCCGATGTAATTTTTGAAAACTGTGCCGGTGGCGGAGGAAGAACAGACCTTGGTATGATGAGGTACTTTAATCACACCTGGGTTTCTGACTGGCAGAAAATGCCCCGTTCAATTGCTATAACAAATGGAATGACAATGGCACTTCCGCCCGAGAGAGTAGACAGACTTTTTGCAGGAATGGGTTGCCACACAACCGGCTCTTTTGATGCGCATTTAAGAAACACTATGCTTGGGCACATTTCTCTTAATGTTATCTCCCCTGCCGATGCAAACATAAACAAAAAGCAAATGGCTTTTATAAAACACTCTACCGATATTTACAAAGAATTTATAAGACCATTTCTTGCAGAATCGCAAATATATCACCACACACCCGATTTAAGGAAAAGTGATTATTCTGTTCTTGAAATATCTGCTCCGGATAAATCACAAGGTGCAATCACGGTTATTACTCTTTGTTCATCTGATGAAAAGCCGATAACCGTAAAACCTAAGGGCATTGATATTTCCAGAGATTATAAGGTTACTCTCGATAATGAAAGCTGCAGCTTTGTAATATCAGGAGCCAAATTAAAGCAAAGAGGAATTGTTGTTGATATCAGCTCTGCTCTTTCTTCTGAGCTTGTTCTTTACGAAGCAACCTAAAAGCCACATACAACAAACCACCCCGAACTTTTAGTGATAAAAGTTCGGGGTGTGTCCGTTATCGGTATATTTTTTTATAAAACAGCTTCAATAAGCTTTTTCAATTCTTCCGTACCCTCTCCTTTTTCGGATGAAAAAGGAATAATGGTAAGATCATCACCAAACTCAGCTAATTCCTCTTTAAGAGCATTTTTTCGCTCATTATACTGAGTTTTATTGAGCTTATCACTCTTTGTTGCGGCTACTATGAAGGGAAGCTCTGCATCCTGCAGAAATCTCATCATAATATAATCATCCTCTGATGGCTTATGGCGCATATCCACAAGCTGAACAACGAGCCTGATATTACGGGGGCTCTGGAAATAACCCTCCATCATTTCTGCCCAACGGCGCTTTTCACCTTTAGCAACCTTTGCATATCCGTAACCGGGCAAATCAACAATACGTACATCATCAACTCTGAAAAAGTTTATTGTAATTGTCTTGCCGGGTACAGAAGAAACTCTCGCAAGATTTTTTCTGTTAAAAAGTCTGTTGAGCATTGAGGATTTACCTACATTTGAACGACCTGCAAAAACAATTTCAGGAATATCAGATTCGGGAATCTGTTTGAGTGTACCGAAAGCCGCTTCAAACTGAACTTTATTGTAATTCATAAAAATCCTCCTTTAAATCCCCAGAGAATAATAAAGGACCTGAGCTACATCCGAAACCGGAATGAAGTTAATGGACTTTTTAACAATGTCATTAACTTTATCAAGGTCAGCTTCGTTATCCGCAGGAATCAGAACTGTCTTCATATCGTTTTTAAAGGCAGCCATGGACTTTTCACGAAGTCCGCCAATAGGAAGAACTCTGCCTCTGAGTGTAATTTCTCCTGTCATAGCAACCTTCTTATTTACAGGCTTACCTGAAAGAGCAGACACAAGCGCCGTTGTAATAGTAACACCAGCAGAAGGGCCATCCTTCGGTACCGCTCCTTCGGGAACATGGATATGTATATCCTTATTCTTATAGAACTCTGTATCAATACCAAGACTTACTGCATTAGCCCTTATGTAGCTGATAGCCGCCTTTGCAGACTCCTTCATTACATCTCCAAGAGAGCCGGTAAGCTCTAATTTACCTGTACCTTCAAGAACGGCAACCTCAATCTGCATCATTTCTCCGCCAACCGCAGTCCAGGCAAGTCCGTTTGCAGCACCCACCATATCATCAAGGTCAAGCTTTTCCTTCTTGTACTTAACAGAGCCTAAATAATCCGACAGATTTTTAGGGTTTACAACAATTTTATCCGCACTGCCCTCTGCAAGTGCCACGGCAGATTTACGGATAATTTTCGCTATTCTTCTGTCAAGTGTACGGACACCTGCTTCCTTTGTATATCCTGATATAATATCACGGATTGCGGCATCGGTAATTCGCACAGTTTTATTGCTTATTCCGTAATTATTCAGCTGCTTTGGTATAAGATGCTTCTTTGCAATAGAGAATTTATCCTCAGCAGTGTAGCTATAAAGCTCTATAATCTCCATTCTATCATAAAGAGGTGCAGGGATCTGGGAAGCATCATTAGCGGTTGTAATGAAAAGCACCTTACTGAGATCAAAGGGAATCTCAACATAATGGTCGGTAAAGGTATTATTCTGCTCAGCATCAAGAACCTCAAGAAGAGCTGAAGCGGGATCACCCTTGTAATCCTTGCTGAGCTTATCAATTTCATCAAGAAGAATAAGCGGATTTTTGGTTCCTGCCTGTTCAATTGCCGCAATGATTCTTCCGGGCATTGAGCCTACATAGGTTTTTCTGTGTCCTCTGATTTCGGATTCATCGTGAATACCGCCAAGAGCAAGTCTTACATACTCTCTGCCCATAGCCTTTGCAAGGCTTTTAACAACAGAGGTTTTACCAACACCGGGTGGGCCTACAAGACACAGAATCTGGGCATTTGCCTCGGGAGCAAAATTCCTTACAGCAACAAGCTCCACAATGCGCTCCTTCACTTCCTCAAGACCGTAATGCTCCTTCTCTATCACCTTTCGCGCGTAGGACACATCAAGGTTATCTTCGGACTGTTTGTCCCAGGGAAGAGCGAGCACTCTTTCAAGATAAGTACGAAGAACATTGGCTTCGGGACTTCCGGGAGAGGTTCTGCTCAAACGGTCACATTCATCAAAAAGCTTTTTCTTGCTTCTTACATCCACCGGGAGTGCATCAATTTTTTCTCTGATAGACTCAATTTCCGAACGCTCATCATCGCCCAGCTCACTGTTAATAACCTTAATCTGTTCACGAAGGTAATAATCGCGCTGATTTGAATCCATTCTTCTTTGTACCTTTGAATCAATATAATTTTCAATTTTCAGCACATCTGTTTCATATACTATGTACTCACAAAGAAGTCTGCAACGCTCCACCAAATCCGAGATTTCCAGAAGCTCCTGCTTTTTATCCGTAGGAAACTCAACATAATGAGCAGCGCAGTTAACAGCTTTGGACAAGGTTGTTTTCTCGGAGAATATACTCTCACGAAGATAACCCGGGAATCGTGGAACAAGGCTGATATAGTCACTCATCATACTTTGCAGATAATTAAGACTTGCCCGGGCATATTTTTCATCCCCGTCTGTAAACTCTTCATATTCCTCAACTCTTGAGTACAAGGAGGTCGTGGAACGAAGAATTTCCAGCGTTTTTGCCCTGAACAGAATCTTCACATCTATTTCAATAAGTTCACCTTCGGGAATTACAACAAATTTCTCGATTTTCGCTACTACGCCTACAGAATAAATATCTGACAAAGCGGGATTATCCACATCATCATCCTTCTGCTTAACAAGATATATAAGCTTATCCTTGTTATAAGCCTCTTTAGCTGCTCTTTTTGATTTAGCACGCGCAATAGTAAGCTGCATATAATTACCGGGGAAAGCAACCCTTCCTCGCATAGCAACTGTCGGAAGAACTCTGTTAAAAAGTTCTGTTTCTTTTGTTTGTTTCGCCATATTTTTTCCTTTACACAAAATTTTAAAATCTTATAGATTTGGGGGAGCTTTTGAAACTCCCCACATAATTTAAGTATTATTTATCAGTCTGTCCTCTGATTATAACCGGATCTGCCTTTCCGTCAACAACATCCTTATTAATCTCAACCCTGACAATTGTCGGATCACTGGGAACAATATACATAACCGGAATCAGGAGATTTTCCATAATACCACGAAGACCGCGGGCGCCTGTTTCCTTTTCAATAGTCAGCTCCGCAACTCTTCTTACTGCATCATCTGTGAAAACAAGCTCAACCTCATCCATTTTGAACAGGCTCATATACTGCTTAAGCAGAGCATTCTTGGGCTCCTTGATAATGCTTACGAGTGCATCAACATCAAGATTTTCAAGAGAGGTTATAACGGGTATTCTGCCTACAAGCTCAGGAATCACACCAAACTTAACAATATCCTGAGGAATAACCTTTGAAAACCAGTTCATATTCTTAAGCTCTGTTTTAGAGTGAATCTCAGAGCCAAAGCCAAGAGAGCTTTTATTAAGTCGCTTCTCTATATGCTTTTCGAGACCGGCAAATGCACCGCCGCATATAAACAGAATTTTAGATGTATCAATCTGAATAAACTCCTGCTGAGGGTGCTTTCTTCCACCCTGAGGCGGAACATTTGCAACAGTTCCCTCAATTATCTTGAGGAGAGCCTGCTGAACACCCTCGCCGCTTACATCACGGGTTATTGATGTGCTTTCGGATTTTCGGGCAATCTTATCAATCTCATCAATATATATAATACCTGTTTCTGCTTTTTCAACATCATAATCTGCAGCCTGAATCAAACGAAGAAGAATATTCTCAACATCTTCACCAACATAGCCTGCCTCGGTAAGAGTTGTAGCATCGGCAATAGCAAAAGGAACATCAAGAATTTTCGCAAGAGATGATGCAAGTAATGTCTTGCCTACACCGGTAGGACCAAGAAGGAGAATGTTGCTTTTGTTTATTTCCACATCATCCCCGCTGTTGCAGAAAATACGCTTATAATGATTATACACAGAAACACTGAGAACCATTTTTGCCTGAGTCTGACCAATTACATATTCATCAAGATACTCTTTTATTTCCTTGGGTTTAGGAATAGACTTGTCTACTCCGTTAACTGCACTGTTCTCGTCGCTTTCCTCTTTTGCTTTATTGCAAAGAGCAACACATAAGTCCACACATTCATTACAGATCCACACACCCGGACCCTTAATAAGCTGTTCTACCTGCGCGCTTGGTCTGCCACAGAAGGAACATCTGCCCTTTTCGTTTACTTCGTTAGCCAAAACGGTTCCTCCAAATTATCTTTTATCTATAACCTTATCAGCAAGACCATAAGCTACTGCTTCCTCTGCGGTAAGCCAGTTATCGCGCTCTGTGTCTGCAAAAATCTCATCCACACTCTTGCCTGTGTTTTCAGCAAGAATTTTATTCAGGCGATCCTTTGTGCGCTTAATGTGATCAGCAGCAATAAGAATCTCTGTTGCCTGTCCTTTAGCGCCGCCCAGGGGCTGATGAATCATAACCTCTGCATTGGGGAGAATGTATCTCTTACCCTTTGTGCCTGATGAGAAAAGGAATGCACCCATAGATGCTGCCATACCCATACAGATAGTTGAAACATCACATTTGATATACTGCATTGTGTCATAGATTGCAAGACCTGCAGTAACGCTTCCGCCAGGACTATTGATATAGAAGCTGATATCCTTTTCGGGGTCCTGACCTTCAAGATAAAGAAGCTGTGCAACAATTACACTTGCGGTAGCATCGTTAACCTCATCAGAAAGAACAACAATTCTGTCATTAAGAAGTCTGGAGAAAATATCGTAGGAACGCTCTCCGCGATTTGTTTCCTGTATAACGTAAGGTACAAGTGCCATAAAATAACCTCCTGTTTGTATTCACCAATAAATATTGGCTTAAAAATCTTTTTTTAATCAGAAATTTAAAAATATCCGATTGGAGTTGAATGCCGCCACAGTAGTGTGAACTGAGGCGGCATAGTGTTTCTTAGCTTATTCAGCCTTTTCAGCATCTGCTTTCTTCTTTGCAGGCGCCTTCTTTGCTGTAGTTTTCTTTGTTTCCTTCTTGGGCTCTTCTGCAGCATCTTCATCTGCCTTCTTCTTAGCAGCAGCCTTCTTTGCAGCAGGCTTAGCGGAATCTCTTACGATATCCATAGCCTTTCTTGTAGCAAGATCAGCCTTAACATCCTTTACAGAAACAAGCTCTTTAATCTTCTCGATGGGCATATTGTACATATCTGCATAGCTCTTGATTTCTGTTTCAACTTCTTCATCAGAAATCTCGATATTCTCAAGCTGAGCAACCTTCTCAAGTGCAAGGCGAAGCTTAACCTGCTTTTCAGCACCTTCTTTGTAGCTGTCACGAAGAGCAGCAACATCCATACCGA